>URVZ01000055.1 GCA_900551365.1 uncultured Collinsella sp. | reverse complement strand
CCTCGAGCGTCGCGACGATGCGATGTGGAGACTCGTAGAAGATGAGCGCGCCGGGGACGACGGCAAGGCGCTGCAGTCGGCGCACGCGGTCGCCGTGCTTGCGACCCAAAAAGCCTTCGAAGAAGAAATGCTCGCAGGGAATACCGGACGATACGAGCGCCGTGACGCAAGCAGAGGGGCCGGGAATAACCTCGACAGGCACATCCGCCTCGCGCGCCGCCTCAACCAAAGCCTGGCCGGGATCGGACACGCTCGGCATACCGGCATCCGAGGCAAAGGCGAGGGTCTCCCCCGCCAGCAAGCGGTCGACCAGGCCGGCTGCGCGACTTGCGATCACGTTCTCGTCGCAACGGACAAGTGGCTTGGAGATGCCTAGGTGCATCAGCAACTTTGAGGTCACACGCGTGTCCTCACAGCAGACGGCGTCGGCGGCGGCAAATGCCTCGCCGACGCGCGGAGACAGGTCGCCCAGGTTACCGATGGGCGTACCGACCACATAAAGTTTGCCCGTGCGGGCGCTGTTTTGCGTCATATCAACCTATTCAATCATGCCGCGCTCGAGCGTGCCGAGCGCCGCGCGGGCGTCCCATGCTGCAATACGCTTCTCGGTCTTCCACGTTTGGAAGAACCAGCCAGCCGCCGGCGCAAACGATGCCAGCTGGTTGGCGATAAACACGCGCTCGTAGGCATTGCGGCCCTCGGGCGTAACCGACGAGTTGGCAAAAATCGCCGCACCCGACCATTCACCAACCAAAACGGGGAATCCGGTCGAGATTGCCTCCTTGAGCTCACGCTTGTTGCGCGAAATCGCCGTCGTCAGGCCGCGGGGACTCGTGATGTCGAGTGCATACTCGTCGCGGTAATGGTACAGGTGAAGGTCCATGTAGACGTTCTTGTACTTGGCACCGCGCATAAAGTGCTTCCACTCGCCAGGGTGTCCCGAAGAGGAAAAGACGACAATCTTATCCTCGGGCATATACGAACGAACGAGCTCGTACGCATCACGATAGAAGTTGCGCAGGTAGTGCGCCGGAATACCGTCCGTCATGGTAAAGAGGCTCTTGCGTACGCTCATCTGCGGCGTATCCAACAGCTCGATGCCCAGCAGGCTCTCGGCCTCACCATAGCGATCGGCCAGGCGCTCGAGCACATCGAGCGCAACGTGACGGCCATTGGTGGACGAATGCCACTCGGCGACGACTTCCGGCGTCGTGGGCGAATCGTTGGAATCGCCCTGACCGCCGGGTACCGTCGCCAGATCGAGCAGTACGCGGATGTTGTACTTGGCGGCCCACTCAATAGCACGGTCGATATAATCGACGACCGAGATGTAGGAAGCATCGGACTCCTGCGAGCCAAAGGCATACCACGGCACCGGCAGGCGCACGGCGTTGAGACCGATCTGCGCCATACGACGAAAATCGTCCTCGCTCACAAACGTCTCGTAATGGCGACGCATGCGCTCGTTGTAGGCAGCGGTGCCCATAGCCTCCTGCAGCTCGGCTGCATTGGATGCACCGGTCGCTGCATACAGCGACGGGGTCACCCAGGGCTCGGGAATAAACCAGCCAGAGAGATTAACGCCGAGAATCCTCTCCATCACGGCCCCCTTCGAATCGCGCAGGTCGAACCTGCATCGTATTGCATAGGAAAAGTATTGTTTTGAGTATACCCGCGCGTGCGGACAGGCGACCGAACGGTCTACAAAGTGGCGCAAAAGTGGGAGGAATGTCCGGGCAGACGGGCCCGAGATGGCGCGCCGGAAGTAGGCGACCGGAAAGCGTGCCCCGTTTTTTCGCAAGAGACTGGGATGTATTTTCCGTTCAAAGCCTCAACCGGAAAGCGCATCACGTTCTGAGCGCGGGATCTGGGACGCAGTTTCCGCCAAGGGCCGCAAAAGGAAAGCATGTCCCATTCTGACGCCGGATTCCGGTCCACACTTTCCCAAACAGGCTCAAAGCGGAAAGCGCATCCCGCTCTGAAGCCAAATTCCGGGATGCAGTTTCCGCAGGAGCCCTCGGTAAAAGAAAAGGACCCCTTTGCAGAGGTCCTAGTCAATTCAAGGTGGCGGGGAAGGGAATCGCGCCCGCGCTCCGCGCGGACGGACCGCCGCGGCGCTTCGCGCCTTGCGAGCTGCGCTGGCAAACGCTCACGCGTTTACTCAGCTCCGCGCCCTCACGGGGTTCGATTCCGTGCAGGGTCCACATAAAAGAAAAGGACCCCTTAGCAGAGGTCCTAGTCAATTCAAGGTGGCGGGGAAGGGAATCGAACCCCTGACACGAGGATTTTCAGTCCTCTGCTCTACCAACTGAGCTACCCAGCCATTTGAGGTGTGCCTTGTTTCAAGGCTTGATTAGTATAACCAAGGACGCGCTCCGGTCAACCGAGAATTTTAAAAAAGTTTTTGAGCGCGACATCGGCCACGATCTCGCTCCTATAGAACGGCACGTCAGAAGCATCAACCGGCCGCAAGAAGTTTTTCACTCAGAGCCGCACGGGCAAACTCACTTGGCGTCATCCCCTCGGCAGCCGCCCGTCGACGAATAGCCTCCTTCATTCCCAGAGGAATCTTGACCGATAGCGTTGCCGTTCCCTCACCTGAGAGTGGAGGCCGTCCATGCACGATTCCGCCAACGGTATGTTCGCCATCCGGAAACTCTCCGCGCTCGTACGACTCACACCACGCGTCAATCATTTCTTCCGTTACAACCTGACCACTAGCGGTCGTATATGTCTCGCCCATCATCGACCCCTTTGCCGAGCTCGCTCGATCTCTTGCCAGAATTTCTTCTGAACCGGAGACAAGGCATGAATAATGAGCCATCCACGAATAAGTTCGACCGCAACGAGCTCCACACTCCGTCCGTCCGGAAGCCATCCAATCGCAAGCCATCTCGGCGGCTCGTCTTCCGACTCGCGACGAATGCACTCGGTAACCGCAAGCCAAGCGCTAAGCACCTGCTTTTCCGTCAGGTGCTTTTTGGCGTTGGGATGAATCTCGACATCCATGCATCTCCTCCCCCATCTTACCCAATTTCGTATGACGAAATTCCTCTGTCGCCAATTCTTAAGCCGGCACGCGTTGAAGAACAGCGGACGAAACAATGATTGAAGGGCGCTCTAGTACGGCCCAGGCACCGGGGCAGGAACACATGCGCCAGGGGCAGACGTTTTCGTAGCGCTCGAGGACGTTGCCGCTGCGATCGATAAAGGCAATGTCGATGGGATAGGCCATAAAGCAGGTGTGAACCGAGGAACAGCGCGGAAACGCCATGACAAGCGGCAGTCCGCTGGCGGCAATCGGCCGCCGTCCCAGCATGCCGCGCAAACGCACGGTAAACGACTCCGCCACCACAAACTCGGCCGGCGTCCAGCCCAACCTGTTGAGCGCCCTCGCGTAGGCGATATAGGACGAGACCGCAGTCACATGACCACCCCCGGACGCCATGGATCGACCGTCACCGCGCGTTCATGCGTGAGCACGGCCGGCGCCCCCAGGGAAACGCCGGCGATGCTCAGCGAACTCGGCCACGGCTCGTAGTGCATGGTGCAGGTATAGGTCCTAAACGTGCCAGAAAGAGAGAGCAGGCCACCATCCGATGACGCTGTACCTTGCTCGCTCGAGACCTCGACCTGCAAGTCATATCCCTCCATGGCATCCTGAATCTGAGCTTGAACGGTCGTGGAAGCGTCAATGGAGCTCTCGTCACCCTCCCCGCCCGGCGCCACAGCGTGCGCCAGCACGATGTCGGGCACTACGCGGTCGAAGCGCGCGACCGCGCCGGCAAAGATCATGACGTTGTACGCGACGAGAGCCAGCACGAGCAGGACAGGCGTGACCACGGCCATCTCGACCGTCGCCTGGGCACGCTCCTCGCGCAAGCCCGCGCGAATGCCCATTACGACCCACCGCCAAAAGCTCCCACCAGCGTGGCAACATCGACAGTGAGCGGGATGGAGCGGCCACCGGGCAGCGGGATCTCCGCAAGCGTGAACACCGCGCTGCTGATGGTGCGCTCGACGTGATATTCCAAGGCCTCGCAAAGTGCCTTGGGGTCAGTCACGCCCAAGGGGATTTTTCGCAGGGTATTTTGAGTTTTGGAGATGCCCGCGATATCGGACCCCGGACTTTTGATGACATTGGCGGTATCGGTCAGCACCGGTTTTCTCAGACGCAAATCGCACGGTTCGAGTCCCAGCGCCGCCACGGAGGACGAAACGGTGTCACCGAGCCAGGACGCGATGGAGCCCAACGTGCCGCTACCCCCTCCCAAGCCACCGATCAGCTCTCCCATAAGCTCGTCAGCCGCACCCTGGATGTCTCCGTACCCCACAAGCAGGCGGCCCCAAACATCCATAACGCCGTCGAGCACGCCGGCAACGCCGCCCGAACGCTCCTCCAGCGTCGAGAAGAAACGCGCGAGCACGTTGTTCTGCGCGGTCGCATCGTCGGGCGCCAGCACTGCAGCAGAAATTGCACCACGATCGCCAAGCTCAACTGCCGTGTTAAACGAAGAGTTGAGCTCGTCGGGACCGGAGGTGGCGCCCGAGACCGCAAAGGCGACCACGCCGTTGCGACCGGGCGGGGCGATGCGCGGGCGCTCACCGGAAAGTTCTTTGATGGCGGTATCGAACGCATTGCCCGCACGGTCAGCTTCGTCCTCGGTCTGACGCTCGAGCTCAAGCTCCTTGTTGCGACAGTCGACGTAGTCCTCCAGGGCGTCTTTAAACTTGTCAAAGTGATACTCGAAGCCGTTTTCGATAGAGGTTGAAGGCGCCGCAACAGCACCAAGCGACGAAACGCCAAAATGGCATTTGCTGCATTTATCCTGCCCATCGTAATCGGCAACCGAAGCAAATCCGCTCGGCGTTCCTTTCTTATAGTTAGGGCAGGTCGTTCCGTAATGCAGATACGCCTTGCCATCGTTCACGCTCGTCGGCCACACTGCATCGGTGTAGAGCTCGGTCGCCCGAACCTCATCAGAGTTGCGCGGCAGCAGCGGAATATAGGAGGAAACCCTGTCTCCGTTCTCGGTTATATATGCCCGATCGACCTCCGCGCTCGCATAGGTATAAAACGCCTTACGCGCCGCAGACTCGGCCTTCATCTCGACACTCGAGCCTTGGGGCTTCTCATTTGTCAGACGCCAATGGTAGTAGTCCTTCGCGCGATCAAGGGCAACTTGAGGCTCCCACGTAACGCTCGATGAGTAATGCGGATTTTGAACACCGGAGAGATCCGTTAGGCTTTTTGCGCGCTCCCACATACACGAACAGCTGCCGACCGAACCTTTATCCGACCCACCGCAATCCGCTAGCCAGGCGCGCTCTTTGGCCTTCGCCGTCTCCTCCGATGCTTTTTGCAGCTCCTCGGCCGCGCGTTCCAAATCTTCCGATGCATCTTTAATGGCATCGGTCGAAATCTCGGACCCTTCGAGCGCAACAAAATCCGACTCGGATGTCCTGGGCACGGCGAGCGCCGTACCGGTATAGGTCACGCCGTCGGTATCCTGCGCCGATACTGCCTGCATGGCGCGCGCGGCAACCAGGTACGGCAAGGCGGTCTCGATCTTTTGCAGGCCCTTTGCCGCGCTTTTAGCAAACTTGTTACGCGTTTTAATGATCTGGGTTCCCGTATCGATGATATCGCTGCCGACAACCTCGGCGCCCGGAATGAGAATGGCAACCAAGCCGGTGCCGATCGTGGCAAACCCCGCCAGGCCCAAACTCAAAATGCTCGCATCGACCACCGTGGCGGCTGTGTGATAGGACGACACCACGTTGGCGCCCGCCAGTGCACCGCTATCGGCCGCCACCTGGGTGTCTCCGGCGCGCGACATACTCCATATCGCCGCGGTCGACGAAAACAGCAGCGTAAGCACCACCAGAATGACAACCGCAGAGGAGAGCGTGGTATAGGCGCCGTCTTCGATAAACAAGTCGATACCGGCGCGGCCCATAAAGCCGCCCCGCTTGCGGCGAGCGCCTGGTCGACGGCGGGCCGCAAGCCCTTGCGTCGCCCGCAGCAGGCAGCGCCTAATCCCATGCAGCAATCCATGAATCATAATCTCCCTCCAGCCATTCGGGACGCGATCGATACGAGACGTCGACCTTGAGCTCGACATAGCCGCCCTCACCCGCACTGCCCATGGCCCGCACAAATGCACCGATCACGGGCAGCGGCTTAACCTCGCCGACAACAGACACGGACGAAACACCGCCGGCACCGGCCCGCCCCAACTCGATATCCCACGACAGCGGCCCGCCGGCATGAAAAATCGAGACGTTGGGCACCGCGGCAAGTCTGCGACGAGTGAACTCCTTAAGGTCATCGTCGTTCTCCACCGTCGTCGTGGTCATAAGCCGCGCGGTCTCGGCGGCGGCAGACTCCATGACCGCGCGCGTATAGAGCAGGCACACCGGCTGCAACGCGAGCAAGATAAGCGTCAAAAACGTCGGCAGCAAAAAGGCGGCCTCGACCGTAGACTGCGCCCGATCCTCGCATGCGATATCAATACAGAGCGATGTCCTTGGCACCCGTCGCGGCATCGATAACCGACGATGGGGCGACGCCATGAGACGCTGCCCGCTCGACCAGTGCCGCCAAGCGCCCATCGGTGCCAGCGCGCCAAAGCCCCGCAATCGCCAGCGCAATCGACAACAGTGCCACGGTGACGATGGCGTATTCGACGGTCGACTGAGCAGATTCCTCACGCAGGACATCATGCATTTCACGACCCCTCCTTTGACTCCGTTGTTTGCGGAACCAGACGCACGGCACGCAGGCGGCACGAGGCATCTCCGGCATCCGCGGCAACCGTCACCATGTCGACCCAGCCTCGCCCATCGCGCACGATGGCGCCCCATACGTTGCCCTTAATATCGAGATAGCCGCTCAGGGCGAGTTGGGCCGTAGGCACCTCGCGGTAGGCGCGCAGCAAGTCTGCTGCTGCCTCGGTCATCGGCCGGTCCTCGGACCATGCGAGCCGAACCGCAATCGCGTTGTCTGTAGACGGCTCCGTCGCACTGGCCGCTCGCTCGTCGAGTGCCTGCAAAAAGGTCTGAGCCGTGACGGCGGCATTCTGACCGCTCGAATCTTGCGCGCCTTCCGCTTGTGACACCGCCGCCGAGCCCGATCCCAAATCGGCAGTAGCGCCTGGACGCTGCTGTCGCGCAACACCCAGCCCCCAAAGCGTCACCGCTATTGCCACGAGCAAACAGACGAGCACCAGCGGCGAACCAACAGGCCGCCTGCCTCCTACAGGCTGTTGATGCCGTCTTTGATCGCGTTCCATAGTTCTTCGACTTTGCTCTTAAACGCGACGATGGCGATAATCGCGATCACTACGAGCACGCCGACCAAGATGGCGTATTCGGTAGTGCCCTGCGCGCTCTCCTCCCGCAACAGCGCCTCGGCACGCTGGCGAGCGCGGATTGCCCGGCAAAAAGCCCAGCTCCAAGCCTTGCCCGCAATGTCGGTCATCGTGTTCATGTATTCCTCCCTACATCATCCCGCCTGCTCCCAGCAGCGGGCCCAATATGGACAGAAGCAACGCCGGCAAGATGAGCGTGCCGGTGGGAATCAGCAACTTGACCGGCGCGCGCTCGATCTCGCGCTCGACTGCGGCGCGATGGGCCGCACGGATCTCGCGACTTTGAGCAGCCAGCGTCTCGGCCAGCGGAGCGCCCAGGGCAAGCGCTTGCCCCACCGTGATGGCAAAGGTCTCAAGCGCCCTCACGTCCAAATCACGCGCGGCAGCCAACAACTCGGCCTCGCGCGTCCCCACGCCCACCTGCCATGCCATGCAGGCTCGCTCAAGACGGACGGCCAGCACCGACCGACGATTGGCACAGAAAATCTCGAGCGCCGCATCAAACGAAAGGCCGGCAGAAAGACCCAGGCGCACCACGTCGATCATCTCGGACACCTCACCGAGCGACACCCGCGCCGGGCCGCCCGCCCCAATCGCGCCCTTCATTCGCGCAGTCAGGGTATCAATCACCGAGTAGCCCGCAGCAATGACCAGTACCGCTTCACGCTTGCACGTCTCTGCAATCTTGCAAGCATCCGCACGCTCCAAACCTGTCGCGGCAAATACACTCAGGGCACACAGACAAGCCGCGGCCCCGACCAGGGCGCTCATAGCTCCACCCGCATAATGCGCCGGATAACTACCAGGGCAACGACGTTGAGGGCAAGTCCCAGTACCACGGCGCCCGCACCAGCCGGCGTCGCAAGACCGCGGCGAAAGTCTGCCGAAAGCAAAGCCAGCACCGCGCACATGCCCGCCGGCATCGCCGCGACCATGTGTGCCGACATACGCGCCTGTGACGTCTTAACGTCCAGACGGCGTTTGAGCTCAATGCGCTCACCCACCATGCTCGACGCCTCGGACAGCAAGCCGGCAAGCGGAGCCCCGGTACGCTGCGATACTTTGAGCGCCAAGGTGACAAGCGAAAGGCCGGGAGCATCGATGCGAACGAGTAGGTCATCGAGTGCGTCGGTCGCCGAGATACCGCAATCGATTGCCGCCGCCACCCGCAAAAACTCGGTATGCACCGGCTCTTGCGCATGGGCGCCCACAAAGCGCATACCCTGTGCCAGCGAATGCCCCGAGGCAAGCGACATGGATAACGCTGTGAATGCCTCGGGCATGGCCTCTTCTACATCATGCTGTTCGCGTCGGCGATCGAAGGTGTCACGCGCGGCGCCCACGCCAAACGGCGCCACCAGCCCCAAGACAAAGCCGATGGGCGACAACGACGTAACGGCCAGCAAAACGCTGCAGATACCGCTCGACAGCAGCAGAAATGCCAGACGAGCCGCGTTATCCTCAATAGCAAGCCCAAGGCGATCTGCGGGGATCAGCGACGCCCACGAGCGGGCAATCTTTGTCAGCAGGTCGTTTTCCGCCAACTCACGGGGCAGTTTCTCCGCCATCGATTCGAGCGTCTGGCGCGCCAGCTCCGCCGGCGGCATCCGCGGCACACGAGGCTCTGCCCCACACGCCGTCGCGACAGAAAGCCCCGCCAAACCCCCTACGACGAGGGGCACAGCGATCTCCATTCGTCCACCTCCTCTTGCGTGAGCGTTCCCAACCGCAAGCCCTCCGCAATAAACGGCGGCTCGCGGTCGAGCGTCCAGGTGCGTTCGGCGGCATCGAACGTCACGTAGCGCTCGAGCTCAACACCGCCCGACGCGCCGCGGCGAACCCCCGAATATGAGGCCACAAAGCGCCTGCCATCTGCATGACGCTCGGACATCACGATGCCGTCGAGCGCCATGGCGATCTGCTCTTCGATAAGCTCACTCGGCAAATCGATGCCGTAGCGCGCAAGCAGCGTCAGGCGAACCACGGTCTCCTGCTCGGTACCCGCATGGAGCGTGGTGAGCGAGCCGTCGTGGCCCGTGTTCATGGCCTGCAGCATGTCGCAGCACTCGGCACCGCGCACCTCGCCCACGACGATGCGATCGGGGCGCATACGCAGAGCATTGGTCACCAGGTCGCGAATCGTCACCGCACCCTCGCCCTCGATTGACGCCTCACGCGCCTCCAGACGGACAACGTGTGGGTGATGTGCAAACTTGAGCTCGGCGGAATCCTCGATCGTCACGATGCGCTCGCCGGTGGAAATCTCGCACGACAGCGCGTTGAGCAGCGTGGTCTTGCCCGACCCCGTGCCTCCCGCAACCGCCAAGTCCTGCCGCAACGACACCGCGCACGACAGCAGCTGCGCATACCAAAGCGGCAGTGACCCCAACCCCACAAGCTCGTCCAACGAACAGATACGGTCCGAGAACTTACGGATGGTGAGAATTGGCCCGTCGATCGCCACGGGTGGAATCACCGCGTTGACGCGATAACCCGTCTTGAGGCGGGCGTTGACGATGGGGCTACGCTCGTCGATACGACGACCGAGCGGCGAGATGATACGGTCGATGAGCACACGGATCTGCTCGTCGTCCTCAAACGCGTGCTCGATGGGATACAAAACGCCACTGCGCTCAAAAAAGGCAGAGCGACAGCCGTTGATCATGATTTCGGTAACGGTGTCGTCCTCGATGAGCGGCTGCAGAGGTCCCAGGCCCACCACGTCATCTAGAATCTCGTCGATGATGGTCTCACGCTCAGGCGTCGCCAAGTCGGTCGGCTCTTCCACGTTGAGCGCCGCTTCCACCGCCGGACGTAGCTCAGAGCGGGCAAGGGCAGGGTCGACGTAGGCGCTGATGCGCGCCACCTCGTCGTAGCCCATGCGGTCCATCACCGCACGCTTGGTGCGGCGTTTAACGGCACGGCGGCGTCCCGCATCAACGGGGGCAGCCGCAGCGGCCGCGCCAGCGGCTTTAATCCGCGTCTGCAGACTCATCGCGAATCACCCTCACGCGACCAGGGAAGACGGATGCGCGGGCGCTCGGTGCGGGTCGCGCGGTCAGCGACCATATCGCTCCAGGGACCGACGGCGCAGCCCAGCTCCACGAGCATCTCGCGCGTGGCCTCGCGCACGCTGGTCGCAAAAGCGCTCGTCTGACCCACTGCCTCATCGGCGCGACCGAATGCCATGAGCGCGGCCAAGTCCTGACCGCCATCGGCAATGCGGATCTTGGAGCTCAGTGCGCAGGCAATCTCGAAGCGCATGGCGACGTCCTCGTCGGCACCGCGTGCACCAAACCGGTTGAACACGGCGCTCATGCGCGTGCGTGGCACGCCCACGCGGCTCGCCAGCCCAATGACGCGCGAAGCGGATGTCGCGGACGATACCGCCGCATCGCCTACGACCAGGCAACGGTCGCTTGCCGCCACCGCGGCGGCCACGGCATCGCCCCAAAAGACCGAGGTGTCGACAAAGACCACGTCGGATTCGCGACGTAAGACATCGAGCAATAGCTCCACCGGACGTGCCATGAGCTCGGCCTTCTCGGGGGCCGCGACAGGCCCCCAGAGCGTGACGCCCGGGGCGACGCGCATCGATGCGGCCACGATATCCGGCTCGGCAAGTGCGCCCGCCGCCGACGGCTCGATAAGCGTCGCCATATCGTGCGGGGCATCGACGCCCAGCAGATCGTATAGGTTTCCAAACATGAGGTCCAGGTCGAGCACGGCGGCACGCAAACCCAACAGCGACGCCGCATGCGCCATGGTGGCAACGATCGTCGACTTGCCGCAACCGCCCGAACCCGAAACGGCGCAGACGACCGGTACCCGACGCGACGGAATCGACGAGTCCGCCGACGGCGCGGGGGCTGACGGTGCAGGAACCGGCGACACAGACGCGGGCGATAACATCCCCGTCTCCCCCGCCGCGGTCACGCGCTGAGCCCAAGCCGGCATGGCAGGCTGCCCGGACTGCGGTTCCGAAGCCAAAGACGCAGCGGCACACGGCTCGTCAGCCCCGGCAAAACCCTCGACCTCGTCGAGCTCATCGGCCAGATTTACGCCGTGCACGTATCCCATATCTTCAGCCAGAACGTCATCGCCATACGGTACCGGCCCTCCAGCGTCATCGTATGCAAGGGGGTCCCGGGGGCGCCGACCATGCTCGGCTTCCGCTTTTCCATATTCATCAACACGCGGG
>URVZ01000054.1 GCA_900551365.1 uncultured Collinsella sp. | reverse complement strand
GAGGAAGAACTCCGGCCAGCGCTGCATGAACAGCGCTTGCTCGCGCTTCCAGCGGCGCAGCTTTTCCTCGTTAGCCTCTTCCCTGCCGCGCGAGGTGAACTCGTAGTGGTACAGCTCGGCATAGGGCGTAAAGATGGTGCGGTAGCCCGCCTCCCACACGCGCAGGCAAAAGTCTGCGTCGTTAAAGCCGACGGCGAATTCCTCGTTGTAGCCCCCGACCTGCTCAAATACGTCACGTCGCACCATCTGGCAGGCGCCCGTTACGGCGCTAAAGTTGCCCGGACGCACAGCACGGGCAAGATAGCCCTCGCGCTTTGCCGAGAAGTCTTGGTTGGCATGGGCAAGTGCGCCGCGCACACCGACCAAAATGCCAGCGTGCTGCACCAGGTGGTCGGCAAAATAGAGCTTGGCACCCACCACGCCCGCATCGGGACGTTGCAGACAACCCATCATCTCTTCGATAAAGTCGGGGCTAATGACCTCGGTATCGTTGTTGAGCAGCAGCAGGTAGTCGCCCTTGGCGTGCTCCACACCAAAATTGATGATCTGAGAGTAATTAAACTCGCCCGGCCAGTACACAACGCGCGCGATGCCCTTGCCTTCTGATGCTGAAGCCACGCGTTCCGGCAGGGTTTCGTAATACGCAAACGTATCCGGGGCTTCGCTGTTGTTCTCCACCAAGACGATCTCATAGTTGGCATACGTGGCCTTCTGGGCAATCGACATCACACAGGCATCGAGCGTCTCAACGTGGTCCTTGGTGGGAATCACAATGCTCACCAGCGGCGCAGGCTCCGGCAGCGCATAGCGCATGCGATAGACAAACGGCGTCTCGGTCTCCTCGACCGTTCCGCAAATGCCCAGCTCGTTAAAGTGACGCTGCAGCGCAAGGCGCCCGGCTTCAATGGCATACGGCTTGCTATCGGCAGAGCCATCGGCAGTCGACCCCGGATGAACGCGCCAGTGATACAGCACGTGCGCAACATGCTCAAACCGCGCGCCCGCCGCAAGGCAGCGAAGCGTCAGGTCGTAGTCCTGGGCGCCCGCAACGTCTTCTGGGGACATGCCAATACGATCGATAAGCGCCTTCTCCACCATCAGGAAATGCGTCACGCAGTTATGGCTATAGAGCAGGTCGACGTTGAGCCTGGTCTTAAAGACCGGCTGGCCCCACTCCCCCGTTTTCTGGAACATGTCCTCGTCGCAGAACAGGACCTGGGGACGCTCGCCCTCGGCAGCCTTGTTCAGCGCGGAAACATACTGGAATAACGCGTCCGGTTCCAGAATGTCGTCATGGTCCAAGAACGCGATGCAGTCTCCAGTCGCCTGCTGAATACCAGCGTTGGTGTTGAGCACAATGCCGCCGTTGCCAGGCAGCTCAATACGACAAACCCGCTCGTCATTGGCGGCAGCCGCAAGATTGGCCACCGCATCCCATTCGGGCGAGGCGTCCATAAGCAGCAATTCCCAGTTGTCATAGCTCTGGGCTAGCACCGAGTCCAGCAGCTCGCGCAGGTAGACCCGATCTGTCTTGTAGCACGGCACCACAATGCTCACGAGCGGTCTATAGGCAAAGGCCGCCGAAGCGACACGCTGGCACGCCAAATCGGCCGGCTTTGCGCGATGCCGCTCAAACCAACGTCGATAAGCTGCGTCGTCTGCACGCGCGTCCTTCATGCGGTTCCAACTGTCGTCGACCATGCCGTTGTACAGGCGACCATCCATGGCGCAAAAACCGCTCTGAATCTGCTCTGTGGGATCACTCGCAATCGCGACAAAATCCCGTATATCCTGAGGCATCTCTACGCTCAGATACGTTTTATTGACGCGGCAACCGTTGCGCTGCGGCACATCGCCCTGCGATTCAAACACATGCACGGTGGCATCGATGACATTCATATGCGCATCGAAGATCTGGAGCTCAGGTGCGCACTGGAGGTCTCCAGCCCAGGTAACCTCATAGCGCCACACCGCGCCGGCGTCTGCCGGTAAATAACGAACGGCATCGATCTCATAGCGACCGCAGCACTCGCTGCGCTGTGCATCGCGAACAAGCGCACACATCGCAGGCTTTGCTTTGTAGTTAATCTTGGATTCCAGCTTGGCCACGCGGCTATCGAGGCGAATGGCGCCAAGCTTTTGGCCACCGGACACAAATGCAGCGTCGATCGCAGAGCCATCCAAAAACGGAAGCACCAAGACAGCGAGCTCGCGCTCGTAATCGGAAACGGAAGGGCAAAGCGCCAGCACACGGCCATGATCGACTGGGAACACCAGCGACGGCACACAAGAACCGCTCGTCGTCGCATGGGCAAACGCTTGAGAACCCTCCCGCTCAATAAGCGCGGCGACATCCTGACCGGCAAAACGAAGCAGCACAAACAGACGGCCCTGACTGCGGCAAAGTGCCAAACGCTTGATACTCATCTACACTTCTCGCTTTCCCAGGGCGTTCGCTGCCATGCGTTTGCAGGCACCCAGGCGCCCAAACCTCAAGACGTCGTAATCGAACATGAGCTTTTTGCACGCACGGGCATTGGGGGCATTGCTGGTAAGCGCTGCACGCACCATAGCAGCAACAGAAGGAGCGCATTGCGCGAGCGCAGTATCGCTGCCCACGGCAGAGCCGGCAAGCGCCGTGGCAACGGCAGCAAACACCTTGCCGCAGTCCGTACCCAACAGCCTGAGCGCATCGTACAGCACCAGATCGCACAGGAAATATGCCAGGTCATCGGCATGCTGGGCATCGAGACCATCGCGCTGCCAGTCAGCCAGCACCGCGGAGTAAATCTTCACGTGCTCTAGCAGGCGCGTCTCGTCGTCATAGCGCATGATGTCCATGAGCGAGCCCTTGCGCGCCACACGGTAGTCATACAGCTTGTTCGAGATAAGCGAAGTCTTGCACGAACGACCGTACACGGCAAAATCGAAGACCTGGTCCTCGCCATACTTAACGGTTTCGTCGAACACGATCCCGTTGCCCAGCAAAAACTCACGCTTGCAGGCGGTGCGCCATGCAAAGGGGCGAGACGCTTCCTTAAACAGCAGGTCGGTGCTATAGCCCTCAAATGACACATCGCGCGGGCTCAGCACATAGTTAAGCCACGGATACCCTGCCTCCAGCGGATACGGGTTCGCGCCAAAGGTCAAAACGTCGCAGTCCTCGCGCTCAAAGGCATCGACGATCACGCGGCATGCATCGGGCGTAAAGCGGTCGTCGGAATCCAAAAACGCGACGATAGGAGCCGAGGACGCAGCGATACCCGCGTTACGGGCGCTCGACAAACCACCGTTGGGTTTATCAATCAGCGTAAAGCGCGCGTCCTTTTCGCAATAGGCAGCGGCGATGTCGCGCGACCCATCCGGCGAGCCATCGTTAACCAGCACACCTTCCCAACCGGGCATATCCTGCGCGAGTAGGGAGTCCAGGCACCATGCCAGGCAATCCTCCACCTTGTAGATGGGAACGACAACGGAAATCTTGGGGGTAACCATAATCACGCGCTCCTACTGTGCGGCCGGAACGTCATCAGGGTGCGGGTTGTCACCGTAAGTGCGCTGATACGTCAGCACGCGCCAGACCAGCGGCAGGCCGCCGATCTTAAAGTAGTGCTTAAACGTATTGAGCTTGCCCGGCTTCTTAAAATCAAAGCGCGAATCGATATAGGCGCGGGGCGACTTGACCATCAGGCGCAAGTCGGTCTCGCCACGCGGATCAAACAGCGACAGATCAAAGCGACCGGCATCCCAGTCGGCCTTGAGCTCGGACGAGGCTTTCTTCCAAAACTGCTCGCGCAGTTCATCGACCAGGCGCTCATCATTCCAACGGTACGTATCGACCTTCATGCGCATTAAAATACCCTGAAGCTGAGCCTTAAGCTCGGGGCGTTCATCCAAAAAGCGCTGCATCTCGGCGTATTCGTCGCACACGCAAAATACCTTGTTGGGCGAATTAACGGAGCTCTTCTCGTTATCCTGGCGATAGCACAAAATGGGGTCCGCAATAAACGCGGCACGCTCGGCGCAAGCCCAAACCTTAAAGTTAAAGCCTGCGTCCTGATACGAGGCACCCGGCGTGGGAAGGAACCGAATCTGATTGTCGTTGAGGAACTCGCGCCGATAGATAGCCGACCAAATGGAAGGTTTGCGGTAGAAGATGCCCGGGCGATCGACAGGGCGATACGCGGCGCCCGTCATATGCTCGTCGATGATCCCAAACAGCTCACGGCGCTCGCTGGGCGTGGACCAATACAGGTAAAAGTCGCCCTTCACCACATCGGCATGCTCAGCATCGGCCTTGGCGACCAGCTTTTGGAGCGAATCCTCAAACATAAAGTCGTCGGACTCAAGGATGCCCACGTACTCGCCGCGCGCCGTCTCCAGGCCGCGGTTCATCGAGTCGCCGTAGCCGCTGTTGGCCTTGTCGATCATCTTTACACGGGGGTCGCGCTCCATGTACTCGCGGATGATATCTGGCGAACTATCGGTAGAACCGTCGTTGATGCAGATGATCTCGATGTCCTTGAGCGTCTGCGCCACGGCGGAATCGAGGCACTCGCGCAGGTAGCGCTCAACATTGCAGATGGGAACAAGCAGCGAAACTTTAGGGGTATCAGAGTTCTGCAAGAGAACCTCCTGTTGAATAGCGTGTAACAGGGTTATTTTAGCAGCCGGGTTGCGGCGGGCGGCAGCGCTTGGAATTATATAAAGCGCTCCAGGCAGGCTTTGAGACCGCGAGTCGAAAGATAGAACAGCGTGGCATCTGCCATCGAAACGCCCGGGGTCGCCGCAACGAGCTTGTGGGCAACACGGCGAACGGCGCCCTTAGCAGGCATATCCGCCCACTCCGTTCCCAAAAACGTCGTGAGGTCCATGTTGACGCGAGCCGCCACGCGATGGAAGTCATCGGAATCCAAGCGCGCCAAATCAAACACGATAAGGTCCAAGAACCAGGTGATCAGCTCACCGGGACACAGGTCCAAAAGACCGTAGGCCGCCCAGTCCTCCAAGACCTCCTCGAGCATCCTCATGTGGGCGTCAAGCTTTTTGGCGCGCGCCTCGGCACTGTTGAACTCGTGCGTCGCCGATTCGCTCTCCATCACGTAGTGGTAGAACTTGTCCGGCATGACGACGGTCCTGCGGGCAAGCGCATAAGCCGCAAATTGGAAGACGACGTCCTCGCCCAAAGCCAAACCGGGGGCGAAGCGAATGCCTTCGCGATTGAGCAGCTCGCGCGAAAAAGCCGCGCGGCAGGCATAGGGCTGCGCATTCGAATGGAACAGCAGTTGGGGATCACGGGCGCCGAAGGTACCAGCTTTGGGGCTCATGAGTTGCTGGACGCGTTTGGGGGCAGCATCGGCAGGTTCACAGACGCCGCCAAAAACGGCGGCCTCGGCATCTGCAGACTCCATGGCATGCAGCACGCGCTCGACCATCTGAGCATCGATGTAATCGTCGGCGTCCACAAAAAAGACGGTCTCGCCCTCGGCGGCATCGATACCGGCATTCCGAGCACACGAGACGCCCGCGTTTTCCTGGTCAATCACCAGTACGCGATCGTCGGCCTGCGCAATCTGGCGCAACACGTTCAACGAATCATCGGTCGAACCGTCGTTGACGCAGACAACCTGAATCGAGCGCTCGGACTGGGCCAACAGCGAATCGAGGCATCGCTGAATGGAGCGCGACGAATTGTAGACGGGAACGACAATGGTCGCTTTGGGGGTCAAAGTCTCTCCCATGCCGACCTACCCCCTCAGCGATTCGATGAGGAAGGCAGCGACCACGCCCGGGCCTCCAACCGAGGCGTAATACTTAGCACGCCCCAAGGCACCATCCGTCGCAAAACTCGGATGCTCGTCAACCCAGCCCTCAGGATCTTTGAGGATGGCAGCGAGATTTGCGCGCTTCCACGGCTTGAGGTCGTCAAGCGAAAAGTCCCCGGCGTCCAAGGCCGCTTGGAACTCCTTGGCCATCTGAACCAGGAACTCCTTATAGAACTTAGGCGCCAGGCGCACGTAGTTCCACATGTACGAATCGTACTTAATGAGCTGATTGAACTTGAGCATGCGCGCGACATCGACGCTTGCGTGGTCGCGGGCATAATCCTCTCGAATCCAACGCTCAATCTCGGCATACTCGGTATTGACGCAAAAGACCTTAGCCGAAGAATTGACCGAGGAGTTCTCGTTGTCCTGACGATACGAAAGCACGGCATCGTGCAGGTAAACGGCCTTGTCGGCGCAGGCAATCACCTTAAAGGCAAACGACGTGTCCTGAAAGGATGCTCCCGGAGTCGGCAAGAACTTGATGCCGTTGCGCTCAAGAAAATCGCGACGGTACACAGCCGACCAAATCGACGGTTTCTGCTTAAAGAACTGCGTCGTGTCGCTCGGGTGCACCGGCTTACCGCAGTCCTTGGCCTTAAACATCTCGTGCAGCGAACGGCGCTCCTCGGGCTTAGACCAGTAGAAATCAAAGTTCGCCTTCGCAAAGTCGGCATTATTGCTATCGGCGACCGAGACAAGCTTTTCGAGTGCGTCGGGCGCCATAAAGTCATCGGACTCCAAGATGCCAACGTACTTGCCACGCGCCATCTCCAGGCCGTGGTTCATCGAGTCGCCGTAGCCGCTGTTGGCCTTGTCGATCATCTTGACGCGCCTATCGCGCTCCATATACTCGCGGATAATCGCCGGCGAGTTGTCGGTCGACCCGTCGTTAATGCAGACGATCTCAATATCCTTGAGCGTCTGCGCCAGGGCGGAATCGAGGCACTCGCGCAGGTAGCGCTGAACATTGTAAATGGGAATAAGCAGCGACAGAACAGGGCTGCCAGAGGCGTTAGTAGACAAATGTGCTCCTTAGGAAATACCTGTCGTTTCATGGTATCAAAGGGTCAGCGCGCCAGCGGGCGTTTATATAATCTATGGAGCCTCTTGCGGGCAAAGCAGCCCCACGTCATGCGGCGGGCCCATGGCAGGTTCCTGCGTTTTATTCAAAGCTTGCCGCTAAGGTGCGCCGAGCCTTTACAATAGGACAGTCCCAAGGACGTATTCGATAGCTTCCGCGCAGCACTCGCCCGCCGCGCGTGAAAGGATATATTGCCCCATGCCTTCAACCCTTCCCGCTCCCATCGACAAGCTCGCCATCGTCGTCGTTACGTACAAGCGCCAGGAACTCCTGGCCAACTTGTTCGACTCCATGACCGAGCTCACGGCAACGCCCTGGCGCATCGTGATTGTCGATAACGAGAATTCGCGCGAGACCGAGGCCATGTGCACCGCATTCAACGAGCGCCTGGCTAACCTGTGGGGCATCGACACCGAGCAGCCTGACGCGCAGGGCGCCACCGACCGCGTCATCTACGCCCCGCAGCTCGAAAACGGCGGCGGCGCGGGCGGCTTTTCCGCCGGCACTAAATGCGCCTACGACCTGGGCGCTCAGTGGTTCTGGGTGATGGACGACGACGTGCTCGTCATCCCCGAAGGCATCGAGCGCTTGGCCAAATGGACCGACCGCTACGACGTTATCCAGGGATCGCGCCTGGACTTTGACGGCGGCGCGTTCTTTTGGCAGTACCAGCTCATCCTTTCGCTTGGTATCCCCAACCCCATCGCCAAGTGGGACTTGGGCCCCGAGGGCTACCGTCCCATGAACCAGCTGTGCTTTGAGGGCGGCCTGTTCTCGCGCCGTGTAGTCGACAAGATCGGCCTACCCGACGCGCGCTTCTTCATCTACGGCGACGACGCCTGCTACGGTTATGTCGCCAGCCAGCACTTCCCCGCTGCCGTAGTTGCCGACGTGGTGCTCAAGCGCGCCCGCGCCATCTCTAACTGGGACATCGCCGGCAAGCGCCAGCTCAACTCTACGAGCGACACCAACCGCTACTACATCATGCGCAACCGCGGTTATCTGGCCCGCTACATGCAAATCTACGGCGACTATCACCCCGTGCTGTTCCGTCTGGGCAACGCCGCGACCTTCTGCAAGGAGTTCATTCGCCTGGCAGCCGTTGACAAGTGCTTTAAGACCGGTATTCCGGCGCTGCGCCGTGGCATGAAGGACGCCCGCAAGATCGTTAAGGATCCCAACTGGAAGCCCATGCCGCCCCTGAAGGACACCGAGTAACGGAAGCCGGAAACACCTCAGCGCTTAAAGCCGCTGGTACACCGTAGCCACATGCTGTCCATCAAACCCAAACCCCCAGCGCATGCGGCCAACGCCGGGTCGCGGCACACGGATTTCGTCGATGCCGTCGCGCTCTATGTCGAGCAGCGCCTGCACGGCCAGCAATTCCAGGCCCAGCGCATCCACATCGGGGTCATACATCATATTGATCGTTATAAGCGGGCGCTCGTCCAGCATGCCAATCGTATCTGCTACGTCGAACACAGCGCCCGTAGGAAAAACCTGGATGTCCCAGCGACCCGCGCCACACTTTCGCCTCGAAGCAGGATTGGCATAGCCCGGCAATCCAAAGCAGAGTCCTTGCAAGAGTAGATGATATGGCAGCGGCGTATCTGGGTCGGTCCCACCGATTCCCGAATCTCCCAGGATGCGGCTTAGCGCCCGCCTCACGGTATCCTCGTCCCCACAGCACAACCCGTCGCGAAACGCATCGACGTCTCGAATGTCTTCGGCAGCGCACTCAAACCACTCAACAATCACTAGACGCAAGGCCTGGCGAAGCTCGTTATTGGGCAACCGCAAGGCACGGAAGCGATTGCCATGTTCTGGCTCCTCAGTCATATCTGTCGCCAGGAAACCTGACAGATACAGCGCCGTCCACAGACCATCATCAGGCGAGACATCTGGCTCTGCAGTGCCCAAACAAAGCGGGACCTCAGCGCACCCATGGGCCTCGAGCAAATCAAACAAGACCAAAAGGCGGTCGAGATTCCAGTCGCTAACTACCCTACTCAGGCAATCCGCATACCCATACAGATCGGCACGCACGGGCGCCGTGCAGCCTCGGTCCAGAAAACCGATCACACGCGCTGGACTCGAGCAATAGGCCCTACCAAACCGATATCCCTCGAGCCATTCACGTGCATCATCCAGGAATTCCTCGCGCCCAGCATGATTCAACAGAGCCTGGACCTCGGCATCCGAAAAGCCGAACCAACGGTCACACCAGGTCGAAAGCGGCGTCGTCAGACAATACGAGCAGCAGTGCAAAGAAAGCGCCGCTTCGGCAGGGCCGGGACACTCCCCCATCAAACACGTCAGCCGCAACGAATCGCGCGCAGCAGCAATGGCGTCGAACAGCACGCGATCGAATAGATCCGCCGAATCGGCGCCGGAAGCGCCCCTTGCGCTCATACGGCCCAACCACGCCACGTCGTACCCATCAACGAGCAATACAACCTGCTCATCGTAGGCAATCTCCAGCAGCTCTATGAGCACACCGAGTACCGAGTCAACCTCGTCCGCGCTCGCCACGCCACGCGCGACACGTTCGACGTGACGCACCTTATCTCGAGCTAAATCCGGAGCCTCCAAGAGCGCCAACAAGCGAGCGCACTCGCCCGAAAGGGCATCGCGCACGACGCCGGCAACAGTGGGGCCACGCCTCGCAGCGCCAGAAAAGTCCAGCGATATCACCGGATAGCAAGCGTACTCATCCCGATAACGCCCGCCGTCCGCATCCCAAATCTGAGCATCGGCAAACGAGATCCGACCGGTGCGACCGACCGCTGGACGCTCCAGAAAAGCCCTGAGCATCGACAAGTTCATGCTCTTTCCAAAACCCTCGGGTCGACAGCACACCACAACGGACGCGTCGCAGTCCAACACATCGGCAATAAACATGGTCTTGTCGACCAGCGTGCAGCAACCAAGAGCCTCCGCATAGTCGTGCATGCCAATGGGCAAAGCCGCATCGTCGGCACAGCCGATCAAACGCACGCCAAAGCCGTCGGCACAACCATTATTTGCCTGTTCAGACACCAAAACGTTCCCCCTAAATCGCAACACGATGCCAATTGTAATGACCGCCTCGCGCGTACCGATATCGCCGCGCAAACATATCGGGCAACGGTAGCAACAAGAGGTATGAGGGGGCATAACTAATCGTTGCACAACAAAACGGGGCCCGATGTATTCGCACCGGACCCCGTCCCAACTCTTTAGTTATCTAGCAACCAAGAGGCTACTCCTCCGAGCCGTCCTCCCCAGAAGCTTTCTTCTGCTGATCGAGCTTATGCTTACCACTTACGATAGACGTAGCGCCCAGTGTGGCCAAGCTTGCACTGGCAAGGCTCGCCATAACGATAAGGTCGCCCGTCTTGGGCATGTTACCGCCAGATGACTTGGTCGTTGTAGTCGTCGTGGTTGTAGTGGTCACCGTCTTGGAGTCATTTTGCTCTTGGGCCTGGTTGTCAGCACCGCTCTTGTCGTCGTCTTCGGGCTGTTTCTTTTCGCCCTCGGTCTTGCTCTCGTCCTTCTTCTGAGCAGATTTGTCGTCCTTCTCCTCAGAGCTAGAACCCTTATCAGATTCGGTCTTCTCGGAAGCCTTGTCCTTGGAGTCGCCCTTTGCGGCCTCGGTCTTTTCCGTGGAAACCTGATCAGAGTTGTCCTTGTTCTGGGCCGAGCCGTTATTGACGCCAGCCATCAGCGAAGAACCCAGCGTAGAACCAAGCTGCTCGGAGAAAGAAGGCTTCTTGTCCGGCGAAGCAACGGGAGCGTCCGGCGCTTTATTCGAGTCGTCCTTGGAAGCATCAGAATCAGGGGTTGCGTCAGAGCCGGAGCCGTTGTTAGAGCCGGTGTCAACGAACGAATCGCTCGAGCTGGTGGATGAGTTAGAGGTGTCAGCGTCGGTCGAACCAGAAGCGTCGCTGTCCGTATTGCCGGCAGAGCTTGAAGACGAATCGCCCGCAGCAGAGCCGTTCGAATTGGAGCCGTTCGAGGTAGAGCCGTCGTTGGTAGTGCCACCAGCAGAGCCATTACCGTCAGCATCGGTCGGGGGCGCATCCATCCTGTCATCGTTGGCATCGTCACTCGAGTCGTCATTCGAATCAGGTGTCGGCGAGGGCGCCGGTGTGGGCTCGGGCTGCACGGGCGTCGCGGCGGCAGCCTCGTCCTCAGCGATATAAACCAAGCAGTCCTTTAGCTCGTTGCAGTAGCGGTTCTTCCAGCCTTCATGATACTGGGGCTGGCTCGAATACTTGGTCGCCACGTTGTTGACCACGCTATTGGAGAGCGCCGTCACAAACTCGCGGTCGGACATATCGTTGGAAAGATTTGCCCAACGGAAGAAATCCCTGCAACCACCGGTGCCGCACATGTTGGTGATGCTCCACACCATGCCCTTGACGCAATCGGCGCGGCCGGAGATGTCAATGCCAAGAGCGCTCTTGAGCCACGCCTCGGTCACCGCATAGTACGAGTTGTACGCATAAGCGTCCTGAAGCGCCGAGAACTCGACAGGATCGGTGTTATAAGCGCCCTGGAAGGCCTCCTGCGCAATACGGCCCAGCTCGGTAAGTTGGCCGTTCTCGTACATGGCATTCCTCGCGTTGGAAATCTCGCCGCCGCGATCAATCGCATCCTTGAGCATGCTGTATTTTTCGGGGTTGTAGTTGTAGGCCTGCTTCATAAACGGAATGAGCGACCAACGACGGTCGAACTGGTAATAACCCAGCGCGTTATAGCCGTCACCGTACGAAAAGCCCTGGTTGTAGTTGCCATGGCTCTCGTACTTGGTAAAGTACTTTATCTCGGGAGTCACGTTGACAAACGAAACGCCCTGGACCGACCTCAGCACGCCCGAGAAGGACTGCTGGGTGTAAAGGCCCTTATCGATATCGGTGGCATCCGAGGCAACGCCCGGCGTGGGCTCCTCGGCAG
>URVZ01000053.1 GCA_900551365.1 uncultured Collinsella sp. | reverse complement strand
TGGGGCGAGGTGGCCGTAAAGGTGGCAACCCTGCCCGATGGCAGCGAGCGTGCAGCGCCCGAGTACGAGGACTGCGCTCGCCTTGCCCGTGAGCACAATGTGCCGCTCCAGCGCGTGATGCAGGCGGCGCAAGCCGCGGCTCTGCAATTTGAGTGACACGGTCGGCGACGCGCCACACCCACCCCATCAACCTCACCGAAAGGACCACCATGAAATACCTCATCGCCTCCGACATCCACGGCTCGGCATACTGGACCGAGCGCCTGGTCACCGCCATCGATTCCGAGCAGCCCGACCGCATCGTGCTGCTGGGCGACCTGCTCTACCACGGTCCACGCAACGACCTGCCGCGCGATTACGCCCCCAAGCGCGTAATCCCGCTGCTCAACGCCCTGGCCGACCGCATCATCGCGGTGCGCGGCAACTGCGACGCCGAGGTCGACCAGATGGTCCTCGACTTCCCCGTCATGGCCGACTACGCCACGCTGTTTGACGAAACCGGCCGTGAGCTGTTCCTGACGCACGGCCACGTCTTTGGCGCCGGCATGCACAACAGCGTCGACCACGCGCCCGCGCTGCCCGAGGGCTCCGCGCTCGTCTACGGTCACACGCACGTCAAGGTCAACGAGGAGAGCGCCGCGCACCCGGGCCTGTGGCTCTTCAACCCCGGTAGCGTGAGCATCCCCAAGGACGGCTCGCACAGCTACGGCATCTACGAGGGCGGCGCGTTCCGCCACGTGGTCCTGGAGGAGGAATAACCATGGCGCAGCACATGGCTCAGCAAAATGCCGAGGGCTCGCGCGATTTGTCCACGCTGGTCGACGCGTCGGCCGAGCTACAACATCTGGTGCAGATCGTCTGGCGCTTGCGTCAGCCCGACGGCTGCCCGTGGGACCGTGAGCAGACGCACCGCAGCATCGGCAAGAACATGATCGAGGAGGCCTACGAGGCACTCGACTGCATCGAGGCGGACGACGCGGTTCACCTACGCGAGGAGCTGGGCGACGTGCTCATGCAGGTCGTGCTGCATGCGCAGATTGCGGCGGACGCCGGCGAGTTTACGCTGGCCGACGTGGCGCGTGATATCGATGCCAAGCTCATCCGCCGTCATCCGCACGTGTTTGGCGATGTAGATGCCGACAGTTCCGACGAGGTACTCAAGATTTGGGACGAGGTCAAGCTTGCCGAGAAGGCCGCCAAGGACAAGGCCGTGGCGGCAGGCGAGGCTGCGCCCGAGGGCCTGCTCGACGGCGTGCCCACGCATCTACCGGCGCTGATGCAGGCTCAGAAGGTGTCGCGCAAGGCGGCTGCCGTGGGCTTTGAGTGGGAGACGGTCCAGGACGTGTGGGACGAGGTTGCCGAGGAGCGTGCCGAGTTTGAGGCCGAGGCCCCCGGAACGCCCGAGCGCGAAATGGAGTTTGGCGATCTGCTCTTTGCCCTGGTCAACGTCGCGCGCAAGGAGGGTATCGACGCCGAGAGCGCCCTGCGTGCCAGCACAGCAAAGTTCCGCCGCCGCTGGGCCGCGATGGAGCAGATGGCGGCCGATGCCCACGTGGATCTGGCCGAGCTCTCGACCCACGGCCTCAACGACCTGTGGGATGCCGCAAAGGCGGAGGAGTAAGACTGCGGGAACGACGGGCTGACGCGCCTCATCGTTCCCGCTAAATTTTTCGAAAATCAAGTGTATCCTTCGGCTAACTTAGGGCATAATGCAAAAAGTGCGACATGGCTAACTTACGGAGGCGCACCGATGGTGCACGGTCAGCCGGTCGCTTGCATCCACTACGTTTCCAAGTGAGAGGGAGACAACATGAGCGATATTTTGGACGTCTACGGTCGCGAGGTACTCGACAGCCGCGGCAATCCCACCGTCGAGGTCGAGGTCGTGCTCGAGGACGGCAGCTTTGGCCGCGCAATGGTGCCTTCGGGTGCTTCGACCGGCGCCTTTGAGGCCTGCGAGCTACGCGATGGCGACAAGGGCCGCTACCTGGGCAAGGGCGTTTCGCAGGCCGTCGAGCACGTCAACAACGAGTGCGCTAACGCCGTCGTGGGCCTCGACGCCTTCGACCAGCGCGCCGTCGATGCCGCGCTGATTGCCGCGGACGGTACCCCCAACAAGACCAAGCTCGGTGCCAACGCCATCCTGGGCGTGTCGCTGGCCGTCGCCCGCGCCGCTGCCGAGTCGGCGGGCCTGTCGCTGTACCAGTACCTGGGCGGCGTCAACGCCCACCTGCTGCCCACGCCCATGATGAACATCCTCAACGGCGGCGTGCATGCCGACAATAACGTTGACTTCCAGGAGTTTATGATCATGCCGGTGGGCGCCCCGAGCTTTGCCGAGGGTCTGCGTTGGTGCGCCGAAGTCTACCACACCCTCAAGGGCGTGCTGCACGAGGCCGGCCTGGGCGGCGGCGTGGGCGACGAGGGCGGCTTTGCGCCCAACCTCAAGACCAATGCCGAGCCGTTCGAGTACATCACCAAGGCCGTGGAGAAAGCCGGCTTTAAGCCCGGCGTCGACTTCATGTACGCCATGGACCCGGCGTCCACAGAGTTCTACAACGCTGAGACCGGTATGTATGAGCTCAAGGGCGAGGGCGTGGAGTACACGAGTGCCCAGATGGTCGATTACTGGGAGAAGCTCGTCGACACCTATCCCATCATCTCCATCGAGGACGGCATGGCCGAGGAGGACTGGGACGGCTGGGTTGAGCTCACCCGTCGCATTGGCAACAAGGTGCAGCTGGTGGGCGACGACCTGTTCGTCACCAACACCGAGCGCCTCAAGAAGGGCATCGAGCTGGGTGCCGCCAACGCGATCCTGGTCAAGGTCAACCAGATCGGCACGCTCACCGAGTCGCTCGAGGCCATCGAGACCGCCAAGGAGGCCGGCTACGCTTGCATCGTGAGCCACCGTTCCGGCGAGACCGAGGACTCCACGATCGCCGACCTGGTCGTGGGCGTCAACGCCGGCCAGATCAAGTCGGGCGCACCGTGCCGCAGCGACCGTATCGCCAAGTACAACCAGCTCATCCGCATCGAGGACGAGCTTGAGGGCAGTGCGCGCTACGCCGGCAAGGCCGCGTTCTACAACATTCGCTAGGCACGCGGAGGTCGCGGGGGCGGGGAAGACTCGGATTTGCCTTGCTTCAGCCGGGCGCTGTTGAGCACCATTGGGCGCTGGGCCATATGACTCAGCGCCTTTTTTATGTCGAGCAAAGGCTGGCGAAGGCGGTGCGGGCGCTCGTGCTATAACTAGAATACTTAGCGCAAACAAACCTCAACCGCACAAGGCGCACATGGATCAGATTTACGACAACAGGTACTATTCCGCCGGTTCGCGTGAGCCGTCGCCTCGCCGTGCGCGCACGGTGCAGCTCGGTGGGTCCGCCTACGCCGGCGCCGACCGCTCCATGCAGCGCCCGACAAGTACCTCGCGCCCCAATGCTCAAGTGAATACTTCGACAGATGGACCAGTGCGCCCGGCACGTTCGTCGCATGCTCAGCGCTCGTCGGCTCAAACGCACGATAGGTCGAGCAGGCCCTCGAACCGTTTTTCGGGCTCGGACTTTATGCACTACGCCAACGACAACGCGGTGGTCAAGGCGATCTACGACTTTACCCACGGTCCTCAGCGAGGGCTATTCATCGGCATCGTCGTTGCCCTGGTGCTCGTGAGCCTGTATTTCCCCGTGCGCGACCTGTACGTAGCAAAGCGTTCGAGCGATATCTTGACCAAGCAGGTCGAGATTCGCCAGCAATACAATGATGGGCTGCAAAAAAGCGTCGACAAACTGCTCTCGGAGGAGGGCATTAAGGATGCGGCGTCCGAGGATCTGGGCCTGGTGATGCCCGGCGAGAAGAGGGTTGAAGTGCAGGGCCTGGACGACGATTCGGATTCGTCTTCGAGCAAGAAGTCGTCGAACGCCAAGAAGGCCAGCGAGGTGGCCAAGGAAATCGAAGAAGTCGGTAAGGACGCCCCGTGGTACATCCAGGCGCTCGACATGCTGTTTGGGTTTAACGGTGTCGAGGGCCAGACGGTCGTGTCCAACGGCAAATAGCGCCCGGAGGGGAGCCCGCAATGGCAGATTGCAAACGATATAAGGTGGCGGCGATCGATCTGGGAACGGTGTCGTCGCGACTGGTGCTGGCGCAGGTCGAGGGCGGGGCGATCGTGGAATCGTCCAAGCATACCGAGATTACCGACCTGGGCGAGGGTGTGGACGCGACGGGTCGCTTTTGCGAGGCGGCGGTCGAGCGCGTGCTCGCTGCATGCCGCATGTTTGTGGACGAGGCGCGTGCCTTTGGGGCCGCGTGCATTTGCACCACATGCACGAGCGCCGCGCGCGATGCATCCAATGCCGCACTGCTGCTGGACGGTCTGCGTGAGCTGGGGCTCGAACCGCAGGTGATTCCGGGCGAGGTCGAGGCGCGCCTGACGTTTTTTGGCGTGGCGCACGACTTTGCCGGCGAGCGCATCATTGTTGCCGATTCGGGCGGCGGATCCACGGAGCTCGCGACGGGCGTCTATGCGCTGGAGCGTGGGGTCTTTGCGCTGGAGGGCACGCGTTCGCTGGACATCGGTTGTCGCCGTGTGACGGAGCGATTTTTCTCGGCACTGCCGCCCGCACGCGGCGAGCTTACTGCCGCTGCCGCGTGGGCGGGCGAGCAGTTCGCTGCCTATTTTGAGGGCCTGCCGAGCAATTTTGAGCGCGCCGAACGCTTGGTCGCAGTGGGTGGCACCGTCACCACACTCGTGGCGCTCGTTCATGAGCTGGAACCGTACGATTCGAGCTTTGTGCACCTGCGCGAGCTTTCGCTGGATCAGGTTTCGGCCGCTATCGAGCGCATGTCTGCGTTGGATGCGGACGGCATCGCCGCTCTACCGGGTGTACAGCCCAAACGCGCGGGCGCGATCTTGGCTGGTGCCGTGGTAATCCGCGAGCTTATGCGAGCCGGTAGCTACGAGTCGCTCACCGTAAGTGAGAACAGCCTCCTCGCCGGCATGGCCGCCACCATCAACGAGGTTCTCGACGGCGCGACCCCCACCATCGGCTGGACCCCCAACCTCAGCGCCCTCTAAATAAGTTGCGGTGAAATACGGACTAAAATCGCCCTTTCGGGCACCAAACAGTCCCTATTCCACCGCAACTCAACAGCCGGCACCTGGGGACAGTCCTTGCGGGGCGTCCCCACAGCGCCTATGCCAGCTTGTCGATTTGCCCAATCTCCCAAAGCGGAATATTGACGAGCATGCCCTCGTCTCTATATGCCGCCAGGGAGCTCCTCACGCAACGCTCGAGCTTGAATTTTTCGCAGGCTATTTTCAGACTCTTCGCTTTAAGGTTCTCTGCCGCCTTGACCTCAAGCGGAAGCACGGTTCCCGCATGGTCGATGGCAAAGTCGGTTTCGGCATTGCCAGAGGTAGAGGACCAATACGCGGGACTCTTGCCTTGCAGCAAGAGTTCCTGCGCGACGTATTGCTTGGTGAGCGAGCCCTTAAATTCAGTGAAAACAGCGGGCCCGTTAAGGACGATGGCCGGTGGGAGGTTGGAGAGCGCTCCGAGGATACCGGTGTCAATGCAAAATAGCTTGAAGCCCGAGAGGTCCTCGTAGCTCGAGAGCGGTGCCCTGAGGGCGGAAACGCGCGGCACCTTATGAATGATTCCGTAATCCATGAGCCACTGGAGACTCTCTTCAAAATCGCGTGCGCGCGCCCCGGGGCGAAGGGCTCCGTAGACGAACCTTTTGTTTTCCTTTGCAAGCTGGCCGGGCAGGGATTTCCAAACCAACCTCATGCGCTCGACAATGCGGGCGGGTGCATGTTTGCCAAAATCGGATTCGTAAGCCTCGATGATTTGCTGCTGAAGCCTACGGGCTTCGATGAAGTCGCGTGTCTCGGTGAAAGCGGAGACAACTTCGGGCATACCACCGACAACAAAGTATTCCTTGAGCAAGTGCTCGAGCTTTTCGGTAACGTTTGCTAGAAGGTTCATGTCTGCGGCAAGGATAGCGTCGGCGAGCGGGTTGCCGTCGACGGCACGAACGAACTCGGCAAACCCCATGGGACGCATGGTGAGCTGGTCGATTTTACCGACGGGAAATGACTCGTTTTCGCGTCGGAGCGCGAGGCCCATATAGGAACCGGCAGCCACGATGTGGTATTCGGGTGCAAGCTCGTTGAAGTACTTGAGCGAGGTGATGCCGCGTGGCGCCTCCTGGATCTCGTCGAAAACGATGAGCGTGTCCGCCGGCGTTACGGTTTGGCCGCGCAAGAGTTCTATCTGAGAGATGATACGCTTGGGGTCGAGGTCCCCATCGAACAGCGAGCGTGCGCTCGGCTCGAGCATAAAGTCAAAACGAATGACGTTTTGATATTGCTGGCTTGCGAATTCGTTAAGAAGCCAAGTCTTACCTGTCTGGCGGGCCCCCTTAAGCAAGAGAGGTTTGCGATTCGCCCTTGATTTCCAAGCGATAAGTTCACTCATAAGCTGTCGCTGCATATTGCCTCCCAACCTTTTCGGATAGTATAAGGCCATATGCGCATTTCCCTTGAAAAATGTGCGAGACAACCACGTCTTTCCATCGAAAAATGTGTAAGACAACCACGTTTTTCCATCGAAAAATGTGGGAGTACCAACTTAGAGCCCCACCGGCGTCCAAAAGAAACGAGCCCGCATCCCCGGGGGACACGAGCTCGTAAAAGCCAAATGGTAGGGGCGGTGGGACTCGAACCCACAATCCTTGCGGCGAGAGATTTTAAGTCTCCTGCGTATGCCAATTCCGCCACGCCCCCGTGAGACTAGAAGTCTAGCACAAGCCGTCCGTTACGCGTTGACGGCCATCGAGTGTTGGCCCGACTTCTCCAGGAACTCCTGGAACTTGGCTTCGTCGCCTTTGTTCTTGTACTGCAGGGCCAGCAGGTATTCCAGGCGGCAGCTCTTGACCTTGTCGTCACCGGCATCCTTGAGCATGCGCTCCAGCTCGGGAATGTCGTTGTGGCGCTTGAGGATCATCGTGTCGTACATCAGTTGGCATTCGTGCGCGACTGCCTCGGCCTGACCGCCCTCAAAGCCCTTGATCTCGTGCAGGAGTTCCTTGGACTTTTTGCGGTCCTCCTGGCCAACGTAGTAGTTAAAGGCCTTGATCACCAGGTCGACGCGCTGCATCTTGGGCAGATTGAGCCCCAGCAGCAAATCGAACATCTCGCTGGCGCGCTCGTGGTCCTCGCGCAGCAGATAGGAGTTCAGACGCAGGTAGTCGCGGTTGTAGCGTGGGTACAGCATGCTAGTGAGTTTGCCGTCGAGCAAACGATCGAACTCGTCCCACTGCTTGGCAGCCATAAGCTGCTGCAGGCGCTTAAACGTGGTGCGTTTTTTGACGCTAAAGAACACCGACACGGCGATACAGATGATGACGACGGCGGTCCAGAGGGTGCGGGAATCGGGCATATTGGGGTCCTTAGTCGCTCATAAAGCGAGCGGTATGACAACACGTACTAGATGTATTATACGCAGCGCGCAAGCAAACTGGCATAAAAGCTCATCGAGGCTGAGTGCCATCGCTCGCTGCGGTACACTTACCTAAAGTAAACCACGAAGGGAGACATTACCTATGAAGAAGATCGTTTTGGCTTGCGGTGCTGGCGCTGCTACTTCCACGCTCGTTGCCCAGAAGGTCGCTACCCTGCTCGACGCCAACGGTTACGCCGACAAGTACGAGATCGTGCAGTGCGCCATCTCCGAGGCCAAGGACGTTTGCGACGAGGGCGCCGACCTGCTGATCGCCACCACCGTTGCCCCCGAGGGCCTCACCTGCCCGTACGTGAGCGGCGTGCCCTTCATGACCGGCATGAACCGCGTCGCTGCCGAGAAGGCCGTCCTCGACGTCATGGCTCAGTAGGCGCTGCCTGTATGAATGAGCAGAACGCCAATCCGGTCGAGCTCTTTGGCATGCGCGTTGCCCATGTGGGCATTAACGCTGCCGACCCGGCAGACGCCTTGGAGATCGCGGAGCTGTTCTCGACGATGATGGGCCTGCCCGTTATTGAGACCCCGGTTTCGTACTTTAACGATTCGCTGGTCGAGATCATGAAGCAGAACGGTCGTGGCGCCAAGGGCCACATTGGCTTTGCCGTCAACGACATCGATGCGGCCGAGAAGTGGTTTGCCGAGCGCGGGCTCGAGGTCAACGAGGAGTCGCGCGTGCTGCTGCCCGACGGCGGCACCAAGCTCGTGTACTTTAAGCGCGAGTTCGCCGGCTTCGCCGTGCATCTGTGCCGCGAGTAGCGCACAAGCTGCCATAGCTAGCAAAAAGGGATAGGGCCGCGTGGCCCTATCCCTTTATTTATGCCGAGGGGCTTCCTACCGCGGCAGGCGAATCGTAAAGCGGCTGCCGACGCCCTCGACCGAGGTCACGCCGATGACGCCGCCATGGCTATCGACGATCCACTTGGCAATGGCAAGCCCCAGACCCGAGCCCTGCGCGCCGGCATCGCGTGCGTTGTCGGCGCGGTAGAACCGTTCAAATGCGTGAGCTGCGGATTCCTGGTTCATGCCGATGCCCTCGTCCTCAACACTTATGTCGATCGTGCCCGCGCCCGCATCCGGCGTTATGCCAAATGTGACGGCCGTTCCCGCATCCGAGTACTTGGCGGCGTTTTGCACGATCACACGCAGGGCTTGCTTCACGAGCGCCACGTCGACGGGCGCATCGCAGCGCGGGTCGCTGACAAGCGCGGCGTCGTATGCCAGCTGATACGTGTGCGCGGTATCGATCATCTGCGATTCCTCGCATACCTCGCCGACCAGTGCGGCCAGGTTGGTATCCGCACGCCGCAGGACCGTGCGTCCGGCATCGCCGCGCGCCAAAAACAGCAGCTGCTCCACGAGCTCCTGCATGTGCTCGCTTTCGGCCTTGAGGGACGCGATGGATTCTGCCAGCACGTCCGGGTCGTCTTTGCCCCAGCGGTCGAGCATGTTTACGTAGCCCTGAATCACCGCGATGGGCGTGCGCAGCTCGTGGCTTGCATCGTTGACAAAGCGCATCTGCTGCAGCTTGGCCTCTTGCATCTGGCGCAGCAGGCGGTTGAGTGCGACCTCGATGCTTGCCAGGTCGGCATCGCCGGTAGTGACGCTTGGTGAGTCGACGCTTGCGCGCACGATGGCCTGCTCCAGCGTTTCCATCTTGCCGCCGGAGAGCTGCATGCGGCCGAGCTCGTCCACGCGCAAGGCCAGATCGTTGAGAGGCGCCATGGTGCGGCGTACGCGCCTCGCGCCGCCGAGCATGTTGAGTACGCTGATGACCTGCCAACCCACAACGACAAGGTAGAGAGGCCATAACGTGACGAGGTCCTGTGCGAGGGGGAAAGTCTTGGTGGTACGCGCAAACTCGACGGTATAAGTGAGCGTTGTCAGGTCCCAGCCGCGCGCGGGCTTCAGCGACATGCCGCGAACGGTGGCGCTGGGGATCCATCCTGCGGTAAACGCGCCGTTGGGCAGCGTCTGGTTGTATCCATAGACAAGGATCGCCGCCACAATCACTACTAGCAGCAGGTCGAGCCAAACGTAGCTCATCAGGCGGCGCCACATATAGCTCCAGTTGATGGCGCGGGCGATGGATGTGACGCGCTTGGCCTCGGCGTTACGCACGGCAGACATAGCCCACCCCGCGCACGGTTTGGATGATTCGGGCGCCGCCGGCGTCTTCGATCTTGGCACGCAGGTGCGCGATGTGCACGTCGACGTTGTTGGTGTCGCCCACGTATTCGTAGCCCAGCGCCTCGTGCGCGATGCGCTCGCGCGTGAGCACGGTCTCGGCATGCGCCATAAGCAAAGCGAGGACATCGAACTCGCGGGCCGTGAGCGCGATGGGCGAGCCGCCGACCGTGACTTCGCGACGGTCGGGGTCGAGCGCAACCGAGCCCACGGTGAGCGTGGCAGGGGAGGGCGAGGCGGATGCCTGGGTCGAGCCGCTGACCGGGGGCATCGCGACGGCGCCACCAACGACCGAAGCCGCCCGCACAGCCTCCGAGCGCTTCAGCGCCACACGGATCCGTGCGAACAGCTCCTCGATCGCAAACGGCTTGGTCAAGTAGTCGTCGGCGCCGGCATCGAGCCCGGCAACCTTGTCCATCACGGCATCGCGCGCGGTGACCATAATCACCGGCACATCCTTGTGCTTGCGGACACGCCGCAGGACCTCCATGCCGTTGAGCTGCGGCAACAGCACATCGAGCAGAATCAGATCGTAGTCGCGCTCCAGCGCCAGGTCCACGGCGGTGCGGCCGTCGGCGGCGTGCTCCACCTGGTAGCCCTCGTGCTCCAGCTCGAGCGTCACAAAGCGGGCGATTTTCTCCTCGTCCTCTACGATCAGGATCCGTGCCATGCGTGCCCCCCTCTGCGATTACTTGTCGTCGTTCAGATTTTGCTTGATGTCGTCCGCGGCGTCGGCGGCGTGATTCATAAGGTTGTTGATGCTGCCGGGCACGTCGCCGTCGCTGTCGATGCGGTAGCGCATGCCAAAGAACAGGCCAATCAGCATCAGCCATATCGTGGCGCCCCAGGCAAACAGCGCGACGATGGGGATCAGGATGGGAATGTTGAGGATGATCGCATCGCGCCGCGTGGCGATAAACTTGGTGTCCAGACTCAGGCGGAAGAGCTTTTTGAGGTACTCCCACACGCTGTCCATCTTCTTGGAGAAGTCGGTCTTTTCGCTCGACTTTTCGTAGGCGGCTTGCGCGGCGACCATCTCGGCCGAGGGCTCGTCGACCGGCGCGGACTCGGTGGCGGCGTGTGCCGACGTGGTCTGTGTCTTGCCCTGCGACTCGAGCCAAATGATGGCATCCAGAACGTTGCCGTCGGCGGCGTCGAGCGCGGCTTTGGCATCGGTGTAGCTCACGTTGCACTTGGTGCGGATGGTTTCAACTTTTTCGAGGTCGTCCATGACCTGTCCTTTCGTTCGATGGGCGCGACGCCGGGCGATTTGCCCGGGCGCGAGCGTTGCGTTCGGCGGCCTGCGTTGCGCGGCGCCGCCCCGCCCTTGGTCGAACTCTATAGTGCAGGTTATAGATTAAGCGATTCTTGAGCCAAGATTAATGTTGGATGAGTTTTTGCGCGGCGGTGGGGAAGGGAGAGGTGTCTTTTTGGATGGCTAGCAGCGAGGTCTAATACTTTTCCCGAGAAGTGAACGAGCTAAAACGGACCCCCGAAGCATCGACACTTTAAAGGTGTCGTTTCCTGCGGTTTCAATGCTGAAATCCCACGATTTTGCCGCCGAAAAATGCGGCTGTTTCAGGGGTCCAAAAACAGCCGTTCACTTCTCGGGAAAAACATTAGACCTCGATAGCGGGGGATGGAGTGCCGGTGCAAAACGGCGTCAAGGGTTGGTCGAGCAGGCGGTTTCCCCATGGATGTCCGCACGGCATGTGACACTTAACCTGCCGTCCTGCTCTGCCGCGGCGGCGCGAATTCAAGCAACGACTCTCTAAGGAGCTCGATACCAATGAGTGACAACGCAAAGCATCTCGCAAAGAAGTGCGTCAAGGACGCGGGGCCGTGCCTTGCGCTGTGCGTAGCCGGTGCAGCGGTCGCGCTGTTGGCTGTTCTGGGGCCATTCGACGTGCTCCGAAGTGCTAGCTCTCTGCACGTTTGCATGGCCCTTGCCGGCGCCATGATGACCGGTGGCGCGCTCGATTTGATCTTTTGGGTGCTCGACCCGTTTGGATGGAAGAACGAGGGGTAAGCCCTAAGGGATGGAAGGGCTGGAACGGTTGGCTTAGTGATCGTGCAGAATGTGGGCTAGCGACTTACAGGGAAGTGGTAATCCGATGACGGTCTATGTGACGGG
>URVZ01000052.1 GCA_900551365.1 uncultured Collinsella sp. | reverse complement strand
TCCAGAAGATTCGCGACCTCAACGACCAGCTCAACATTCCGCAGTCCATCAAGGATTACGCGAATGGTGGCGTGAAGGTCGACGCCGAGAACCCGCAGATGGTTTCCGAGGAGGAGTTCCTCGCCAAGCTGCCCGAGATCGCCGCGAACGCCGAGCAGGACGCTTGCACGCCCGAGAACCCGCGTGAGACCAAGGCTGCCGACTTCGAGAAGATCCTCAAGGCCTGCTACTACGACACCGACATCGATTTCTAATCGACTCTTGTTATCGTAACGAGGGGCTCCGCACGTATCTGTACGGAGCCCCTTTCTTTTTTCTTTTAGAGAATGGGATAGTTATGGCTGCAATTTTCAATAGCCCCAGCAAGTACATCCAGGGTCCGGACGAGCTGGCCAAGCTCGGCTCCTATGTCGAGCCGCTCGGCGCTAAGGCCCTCGTCATCGTGACGCCTTCGGGCAAGAAGCGCGTCGGTGCCAAGATCGAGGGCGGCTTTGCCGAGGCCAAGGCCGAGCTGCTGTTTGAGGACTTTAACGGCGAGTGCTCCAAGGGCGAGGTCGATCGCCTGGTTGCGCTCGCTCGCGACAACGGTTGCGACATCATCGTCGGCGTCGGTGGCGGCAAGATCCTCGACACCGCGAAGGCCGTCGCCTATTACCTGGAGTCCCCGGTTATCATTTGCCCCACCATTGCCTCGACCGATGCACCGTGCTCGGCGCTTTCGGTGCTTTACACCGATGACGGCCAGTTCGATAAGTACCTCTTCCTTAAGGCAAACCCCAATATCGTCCTGATGGATACGACGGTTATCGCGGCGAGCCCGGTGCGCCTGACGGTTTCCGGTATGGGCGATGCGCTCGCAACCTACTTCGAGGCCCAGGCGACGCACGATGCCGACGGCGGCACCTGCGCTGGCGGCAAGGGCAGCATGGCTGGTCTGGCGCTCGCCAAGCTCTGCTACGAGACGCTTATGGCCGATGGCGTCAAGGCCAAGGTCGCGCTGGAGAAGGGCGCGCTCACGCCTGCCGTCGAGCACATCATCGAGGCCAATACGCTGCTTTCGGGCATTGGCTTTGAGAGCTCGGGCCTTGCCGCTGCTCATGCCATCCACAATGGTCTGACGATGCTGCCCGAGTGCCACAGCATGTATCACGGCGAGAAGGTCGCCTTCGGCACCATCGTCCAGCTGGTACTCGAGGATGCCCCGACCGAGAAGCTCGAGGAAGTCTTGGGCTTCTGCATTGAGCTGGGTCTGCCGGTCACGATGAAGGAACTTGGCGTTGCCGAGCTTACGCGCGAGAAGGCCATGATTGTTGCCGAGGCCGCGTGCGCGCCCGAGGACACCATGTGCAACATGCCGTTTGAGGTGACGCCCGAGATGGTCGCAAACGCCATTCTGGGTGCAGACGCACTGGGCCACTACTATCTCATGGATGAGTAAATCAAGCTAAGGAAGGGGCAAAGCCAGCAGATGGCTTTGCCCCTTTTTGCTATGGTGCAAAGGGGCAAGGTTACTTTGCACCAATCGTTGTTTGATGAAGGGCGGATTCTCGTATGGCGCTTCCCATGGTTTATGGCGGTCCCGGCCGGTATGTTCAGGGGCCGGGCGAACTGTCGCGTCAAGGCAAGTATTTGTCATGGTTGGGCTGCGCTGCCTATGTCTTGTTTGACCAGGGCACCGAGGATCGGCTGTGCAGGCAGATCGTCGATGGATTTCTGGACGAAGATCTAAGCGAGCCGTTCTTTAAGATTTACAACGGTCCGTGTACGGAAGACGCCGTTGTAAAAATGGCTAAGGAAGCTCAGGCCGAGTATTGCGACATGGTGGTGGGTATTGGCGGCGGCAGGATGCTCGATATCGCCAAAGCCGTTGCGTTTTATGCCGAGTTGCCGTTGTGCGTATGCCCCACGGCGGCTTCGATGGACGGTCCGTGTAGCGCGATTTCGGTGCTGTATCACGAGGATGGGTCGTTCGACCACTACCTGATGCTCGAGAAGAATCCAGATCTGGTCGTGGTCGATACCAACGTGGTCGCGGCGGCCCCGCTGCGTATGACGGTCGCTGGCATGGGCGACGCACTGGCAACGTACTTCGAGGCGCGTTCGTGCGCCGCGGCGCACGGCACCAACGAGCACGGTGGCGCGCCGGGGCACTTGGCCTTGGTTGCGGCTCGCGCCTGCTATGACACACTCATGGAGTGCGGCGTCGCTGCCAAGCGCGATCTCAAAAAGGGCCGTATATCGCCGGCGGTTGAGCGTCTGATCGAGTGCAATATTCTGCTCTCGGGCGTCGGCTTTGAGAGCGGTGGCCTGGCGTTGGCGCATGCCATCGCCAACGGTCTGACGATCCTACCCGAGTGCAAGGCGATGCATGGCGAGGCCGTGGCATTTGGCCTGGTGGTGCAGCTGCGCCTGGAGCGTGCGCCCGAGCTTGATCAGGTGCTCGAGTTTTGCCAGCGCATTGGTCTGCCGACCACGCTCGAGGAGTTGGGCCTTGGCGAGATTTCCGATGCCGATCTGCAGGGTGTTGCAAATGCGGTCTTTAGAAATGAGCGTAATATGGCCAACGAGCAGGCAAAGGTGACCAAACAAAAGCTCGTGCAGCTCATGTGCGAGGCATATTTGGCGCTTGATTGACCTTGTGCAATCGAGGTGGCGATAGGCCATGGGCTATTTGCCGCAAAGATGCGCCGCGTGTAATTTGCCCGAGGCGTGGGCCGATAGCGTATCATTATCTCTTGCTTGTTTGCACTGCTCAGGGAGGGGCCGCGCATGGCGCAGGAACACGATCTGTTTGATGACATTATCGAGATCAGCAAGGGTTTCGACTTTCTTAAAAACCCGCTTGGCGGTGTGACCGATGCACTCGATCCATCGGCGCCGCAGTGGAATCCTGCCGACTATAAAGAGCGTCCGCGCGGCAACACCATTCCGTGCCTGACCTGCAAAAACGAAAAGAGCGGCTGCACCGCGTGCATGGACGTGTGCCCGGTCAACGCTATCGAGGTCGAGGAAGACGCCATCGAGATCCTCGACTCCTGTCGCAAGTGCGGCCTGTGCGCTGCTGCTTGTCCGACCGAGGCGATCATCTCGCCGCGCCTGGCGCCTAAAAACCTGTATGACGATATCGTCTCTGCTGCTACGAGCCACGAGACCGCCTACGTCACCTGCACGCGTGCCCTCAAACGCGTGCCGCGTGAAAACGAGGTCGTCGTTGCCTGCGTGGGCGATATTACGGCAGAGACCTGGTTCTCGGTACTGGCCGACTATCCCAACGTGAGTGTGTACCTGCCGTTAGGCGTGTGCGATAAATGTCGCAATACCGGCGGTGAGGACATTCTGGGTGAGGCGATTGCGAAGGCCGAGGAGTGGTCTGGCACGGGTATGGGCCTGGAGGTCGACCCCAAGAGCCTCAAGTGCCATAAGCTTCGCGAGTACGAGCGCAAGGAGTACATGGAAAAGATCGCCCGCACGACGGGCCTGACGGTGACCAAGCTCAACCCGGCGACGGCGGCGCTGGCTTCGGTGACGCAAAAACTCAAGGCCCATCGCCATCAGATTACCCAGCTGGAGCGCACGCTCAACACCATGTGCGGCACCACGACGACCAAGCGTCGCCGTTCGCTCACGCACGGGCGGCAGCTGGTGCTCTCGACGCTGCAAAACCATCCCGAGCTTGCCCAGAACATGCAGGTGAGCACGCCGGAATGCGATTTTGACAAGTGCACGTCGTGCGGCGAGTGCGTCAACGTGTGCCCCACGTTTGCCTGCGATTTGGTGGGAAGCGGTCGCTTTGCACTGGAGTCCACGTATTGCCTAGGTTGCGGAGCCTGCGTCAAGGTGTGCCCCGAGCATGCGCTCAAGCTGGTCGAGCACGATGCGTCCAATCTGGTCGTTGTCGACCCCGAGGCCGAGGAAAAGGCCGCTCAGAAGGCCAAGGCCCACGAAGAGGCCCAGAAGGCCAAGGCCGAGGCAAAGGCCAAGCTTGACAAGATGCTCGATCAGGTGGAGAAGCTCGCGGACTAGTCAGCGAGCTCTATCTCTGCTTCATTTGCGCCGCCGCGGTGTCCGGATTCGCCCGGATGCTGCGGCGGCGCTATACTTATACGGTTTGAAGTACCTGTACCAAAAGGAGCTGTCGTGTCCCTTTCCATCGGTATCGTGGGCCTGCCCAACGTGGGCAAGTCGACGCTGTTCACCGCGCTTACCAAAAAGACCGGCCTTGCCGCCAACTACCCGTTTGCCACGATCGACCCCAACGTGGGTATCGTCGACGTGCCCGATAGCCGCTTGCAAAAGCTTGCCGACATCGTTAACCCGGGTCGCATTGTGCCGGCGACGGTCGAGTTCGTCGACATCGCAGGTCTGGTGAAGGGCGCTAACGAGGGCGAGGGCCTGGGCAACCAGTTCCTGGCCAACATTCGCGAGACCGACGCCATCTGCGAGGTCGTGCGCTACTTTAAGGACCCCAACGTTATGCGCGAGGTGGGCCGCACGGGCGAGTTCGTCGATCCCGCCGGCGATGCCGACACCATCATGACCGAGCTCATCCTGGCCGACATGGGCACGCTCGAGAAACAGCTGCCCAAGCTCGAGAAGGAGGCCAAGCGCGACAAGGAGCTCATGCCCAAGTTCGAGGTGGCCAAGCGCCTGCTTGCCTGGCTCAACGAAGGCAAGCGCGCCGCGTCCATGGAGATGACCGACGAGGAGCGTGCCGCCGCCAAGGGCCTGTTCCTGCTCACCATGAAGCCCATCCTATATGTGGCCAACGTAGACGAGGACATGCTCAACGAGGACCTGGCGCCCATTGATGGCGTCAAGCCGCTGCCGATATGCGCCAAGATCGAGGCCGAGCTTTCCGAGCTCGATCCCGAGGACGCCGCCGACTACCTGGAGAGCCTGGGCCTGGAGCAGCCCGGTCTGGACGTGCTCGCTCAGGCTGCCTACAAGCTGCTCGGCCTGCAGTCGTTCTTTACGGCCGGCGAGATGGAGGTCAAGGCCTGGACGGTTCGTCAGGGCGCGACCGCCCCGCAGGCCGCCGGCGTCATTCACACCGACTTTGAGCGCGGCTTTATTAAGGCCGAGGTTATTGGCTACGACGACTACATCGAGCTCGGCGGCGAGCAGGGCGCCAAGGCCGCCGGCAAGCTGCGTATTGAGGGCAAGGACTATGTCATGGCCGATGGCGACGTCGTGCACTTCCGCTTTAACGTGTAAGGGCGACGCATATGTTTAAATACGGCAAAAAAGCTGGGTACATGGGTATTGCGCTGCTCGTACTTGCGGTGATTCCGCTGGTGGTTGCAGCGTGTGTTATCCCCAACATTGGCCCCGAGGTGGCAACGAAGTTTAACGCCGCCGGCGAGGTGACGCGCTGGGGCAAGAGCTATGAGCTGCTAGCGCTTCCGGTGCTCAACCTGCTGCTGAGCGTGGCGACGTACTTTACGGCGGGACGTCAGGCTAAAAACAATGATGACTCCGCCGCCATGGCGCGCATCGTGTGCGAGCGCTACCTGCGCAACGGCTGCATCACGGGCGTGTTCCTCAACGTAATCAACGTCTACTTTATGTATTCGGCGATTACTGGAACGGGCTTTGGCTTTGGTTTCTAGCTTGTCCTTTTAGGCAACGAGCCTGCACGCATATTCAATGGCTGCTGCGAGGCCGCCGCTCGATCGTGGTTTAAAGACCATGTCGGCGGCGGCCTCGTTTTCGTATCCGGCGCCGCGAAGGGCAAGTGCGATATCGGCTTCCAGGAGAAGGGGCAGACCTCGTTGGCTGGTTGCGATTACGGCAGCCTGCTTGAGCGAGCAGCTGTGCGCTTGGCATTGGATGGCAAGTTCACCTTGCGCCGGGCAAGGGACCAGAACGGCGGCGACGCGACTTGATAGCAATGCAAATGCTGTGCGCTCATCGGGCGAAAGGCATTCTGCTTCAACGACGACGAGCTTGGGCGGCGCGCTGTTTGTGCGAAGCGTGGCTCGGTACATGCGGACCGAAGAACCCGACATAGAAAACTCCTGTGTATTCGGGAAAACGTAAACTATAGTTTACGTTTATGTTCGGCTCCATTTCAAACTCGGCTGCATGGACGAACGTGCGAAACAGATTCTTGGCAGGCGGGTCGAAGAGACACGCAGGGACCTTGGTATCTCCAAGGTTGATTTTTGTGTGGCGACAGGAATCAGCCGACCCTACCTCGACCGAATCGAAGATGGGACGGCAAATTTCACGCTCAAGGTTCTATTTAAGATCGCGCCCGCACTCGGCATGACGGTGTCAGAACTTCTCGAGGGTATCGAATAGAAGATGCCTATTGACCGGTGGTTACACCATCGGGATACGGTCGTGGTTGACTTGGCTGTAGAACAGGCGCTGAATCTCTGCCGCATCACGTGACTGGCCGAGCGCCCACATGGTTTTGGCCACGAGCGTCTCGGTGGTCATGTCGTCGCCGCGCAAAATACCCGGATGATCGGCGTAAGCGCGGCCGACCTCATAAACACCTAGGTCGAGGCCCTCCTCGGGGACCTGCGTGGTCATAACGACAGTACGGCCCGAATCGACCCAGCGGAAAATCGTCTCCTGGAATGACTCGCCGGACTCGCCAAACTCGGGAATACCGCCAATGCCAAAGGTCTCAAGAATTACAGCATCGTAGCTATCGGCTAGGGCGTCCAGGATACCCGGGTTCACGCCGGGCGTGAGCTTAAGGACAAATACGCGCGGGTCGATACTGTCGTAGAAACGCACCGGGCTCTCATTCTGGTGAGTGCCGTGAAGCCCGTTGTGCACGATGCGGTCGTTGCGGATATAGGCGATGGGCGGATAGTTGACGCTAATGAACGCGTTAAAGCTCATAGTGCGCTGTTTGCGGGCGCGCGTGCCAGCAATGGCGACGCCGCCAAACACGATCGAAACGTCGTGCGAGTGCACGTCGAGCGCATAGAGCAGGCTCTGGTACAGATTGAGTTTGGCGTCAGTAAAGGGGTTGCCCATGGGCTTTTGCGAACCGGTGAGCACGATGGGCTTGGGGCTGTCCTGAATCAGATAGGAAAGCGCTGCCGCGGTGTAACTCATGGTGTCGGTGCCGTGCAGGACCACAAAGCCGTCGTGATCGGCATAGCCTTCGACGATGACATCGCGGATGCGCATCCAGTCGCTCGGGCGCATATTGGTGCTGTCGATGTTCATGGGCTGCACGACGTCGAGCTCGCAGAGGCCCGAGATCTCGGGGACGCTCTGGGCGAGTTCCTCACCGGTCAGGGCGGGGGAGAGGCCGTTGCCGTCCTCGGTCGATGCGATGGTGCCGCCCGTGGCGATGAGAAGGATGCGCTTCATGCTGGTATTCCTATCGTATTTGCCGCCACAGAGGCGGAGTCGTTCGGCAGTATTGTGGCACAGGGCGTCCAATGTTCAAACGTATTACATCATCTGTAACGTTTGGTAACACTTCAATTGCCGTCAAATAGGGGCCCAGGTCGTGCGTTTGCCGTGCGCTGATGGCTGTGAGGGATGAGAAACCCCATATAACGTGTACACTATGAAAGTTATTTTTGTTCATTCACGCGGGTGGGCACCGGCTCCCCGCCAACAAGAGGGGGAAACCATGGATCAAAAGGCTTCCGCAAAGGTCCTCGTACTCGACTTTGGTGCGCAGTACGGTCAGCTCATTGCCCGTCGCGTCCGCGACCTCAACGTGTATTCCGAGATTGTCCCCTGTGACATCTCGGCCGACGAGATTCGCGAGATGAACGCCTCTGCGCTCATCCTTTCCGGCGGCCCGGCTTCCGTGTATGCCGAGGACGCTCCGTCCATCGACCCCGCCATCTTTGACCTGGGCCTTCCCGTCCTGGGCTTTTGCTACGGCCACCAGATCACGGCCGTGACGCTCGGCGGTAAGGTCGGCCACTCCGAGGTGGGCGAGTACGGCCGCGCCACCATCACGCGCACGGCTGGCGCAAAGCTCTTTAACTCCACGCCCATGGAGCAGACCGTGTGGATGAGCCACCGCGACGCCGTTTCTGAGGTGCCCGAGGGCTTTACCGTTACCGCCAGCACTGACGTGTGCCCGGTTGCTGCCATGGAGTGCGTCGAGCGCAAGATTTTCACCACGCAGTTCCACCCCGAGGTCAAGCACTCCGAGTATGGTCAGCAGCTGCTGAGCAACTTCCTGTTTGAGATCTGCGGCCTGGAGCCCAACTGGAGCATGGACAACCTGGTCGAGACCATGACGGCCGAGTTCCGCGAGAAGGTCGGCAACGACCGTGTGATTCTGGCCCTGTCCGGCGGCGTCGACTCCTCCGTCGTGGCTGCGCTGGGCGCCCGCGCCGTGGGCAAGCAGATGACCTGCGTGTTCATCAACCACGGCCTGCTGCGCAAGGGCGAGCCCGAGCAGGTGGAGGAGGTCTTCACCAAGCAGTTTGACGTCGACTTTATCCATGTTCACGCCGAGGACCGTTATGCCGAGCTTCTAGCCGGCGTGACCGAGCCCGAGGAGAAGCGCCGTATCATCGGTACGCAGTTCTGGAAAGAGTTCTTCGCGGTTGCTCAGCAGCTCGAGACCGATGGCAAGCCGGTCAAGTACCTGGCTCAGGGCACCATCTACCCCGACATCATCGAGTCCGGCGCTCGCAAGACGGGCGGCAAGACGGCCACCATCAAGAGCCATCACAACCTGATCCCGTTCCCCGAGGGCGTGCACTTCGACCTCATTGAGCCGCTCGACCATTTCTTTAAGGACGAGGTCCGCGCGCTTGGTCTGGCGCTTGGCCTGCCGGGTCACATCGTGTTCCGTCAGCCTTTCCCGGGCCCGGGTCTGGCCATCCGCATCATCGGTGCGGTCGACAAGGAGAAGCTCGAGATCCTCAAGAACGCCGACGCCATCGTGCGCGAGGAGCTCGACGCCTACAACCAGCGTCTGTTTGAGCAGACCGGCGAGCGCAACTCCGAGCACAGCTGCTGGCAGTATTTCGCGGTTCTGCCCGATATCAAGTCCGTCGGCGTTATGGGCGACGAGCGCACCTATCAGCGCCCGATCATCCTGCGTGCCGTCGAGTCCAGCGATGCCATGACCGCCGACTGGGCTAAGCTGCCCTATGACGTCCTGGCCCGCATCTCCGGCCGCATCGTTGCCGAGGTTCCCGGCGCCAACCGCGTGTGCTACGACATCACGTCCAAGCCGCCCGCGACGATCGAGTGGGAATAGACCGACAGGGTTCTGACCTGCATTTTTGAGTGCCGCACTGTGACGCTGAGTTTTGTTTCGTACGAGAGTTACGGCAAAGCCGCCAGCGACATTGGTGAGTGAATACGGTAACCGAGCCTCCGTTCCCATGTTGGGACGGAGGCTTTTTCTTTGCCGTTTTACTCCCTTTCACCTGCGATTTCGCGATTTACTCCCCGTGTTTCAAGATGGAAGCGTTTGGTTGCGAGGCACGCTGGTGCGGGGCCTGAGTCGTCAGGCCCCGCACAGGGGGACCGCGATGGTGGCCACCGCGCCGCCCGAGGGGCTGTTGGCGAGCGAGACGGAGCCCCCGTGGGCGCTCGCGGCCTCGGAGGCGGCGTGGAGGCCGAGCCCGTAGTGGCGGCCTCCGTCGCGCGAGGAGCGGGAGGAGTCGTCTGTGAAGAGGCGCTCGCAGCCGCGTTCGAGGGCGGCGGGAGAGAAGCCCGGTCCGTCGTCGGACACCTCGATGACGAGGTGTCCGCCCGCGACGTCGCAGGAGACCGCCACGCGCGAGCGCGCGTGCTCGGCGGCGTTGGCCACGAGGTTCGCGGCGGCTCGCGCCAGGGTGGTTCGGTCAAGCGGGGCCTCGGGCGCGCCCGCGACAGCGGGGCCCGTGGCCGCGTCGAGCGTCACGCCTCGCGCCCGGGCGATCTGGGCGGCCTCGGCGAGGACCTGCTCGCAGAGCTCGGCCGGCCGCATGGGGGCCCTCTCCGCCCCGTCGGACCCGCGCGAGGCCTCGATGAGCAGGCGCACGTAGCCGTCGAGCCTTTCGACACTGCCGGCTATGTCGCGCGCGGCGGCCGCGAGGTCGGCGTCTTTCTCGTCTTCCAGCTCCTCCGCCACGAAGTCGGCGTTGGCGCGCAGCACGGTGAGCGGCGTCTTGAGGTCGTGGGCGAGCGACGCCACCTGCTCGCGCTGCCCCCGCTCCGCGGCCCAGCGGGCCTCGAGCGACTCGGCGAGGGAGGCCCGCATGGCGTCCATCGCGGCGAGGACGTCGTTCACCTCGCGCACGTTGGTGCTGCCGACCGCGAAGTCGAGCTCCCCCGCGCCGACGCGCCCCGCCGCCTCCGCGAGCGGCGCCATCTTGCGCGAGATCACGCGGCTCGCGCGGCGCGCCACGAGCGCGAGCGCGAGCGCGCTTCCCGCAGCGGCGCCGACGAGCATGAGGTTCTGCGGGTTGGGAAGCAGACCGGCGAGGTCGCGCGAGACCCACTGCGGCAGGTACTCGCTGACGAGTGCGCAGGCCCCGCCGCCCTTGAGCGGGAACGCGGCGTAGGTGAGGCCCGAGCCCCCGCCCTCGATCTCCACTGTGCCCGGATCCGCGGCGAGTGCCGCACGGGCCATTTCCGCCGCGCCCTCGAGCCGCGTGCCCTCGAGGTCTGTCATCAGCACGTATCCGTCCTTGTTCAGGATGAGGTAGCGGTACGCCGTCGGCACGTCCTGCTGCCCGCAGACGCCGTCGCGTGCCAGGCCCTCCGCGACCTCGCGCGCATTGGCCGGCCCCCAGCTTGCCTCGTAGACGAAGCCCGCGTTGATCGCCGCGGAGAGCGCCATGAACGAGGCGAGCCACGCCGTGGCGACCGCCGCGAACGCGTAGGCGAAGTAGCGCGCGATGACGAAGGAGAGCGGCATGCCCCCGCGACCTCGCGCCCCGGTCCTCAGAGCTGCCACTTGTACCCCATCCCCCAGACGGTCGCGATCGGGTCGGCGCCGGCCTCGGAGAGTTTCCTCCGGGCGCGGCTGACCTGCATGGATATGGCCGCGTCGTCGGCGTCGCTCTCCCAGCCGAGCACCGCCTCGCGGATCTGCGCGCGGCTCATGACCTGCCCGGGGTGGCGGGCGAGGTACTCGCAGATGGCGTACTCGGTGGGCGTGAGCGGCACGGCCTCGCCGCCCACGGCGAGGCCGCGCGCCCCGAGGTCGATCCGCACCTCCCCGAAGGAGAGGGCGTGCGAGCGCGGCCGGCGCTCACGGCGTAGATGGGCCGCGACCTTGGCGCGCAGCTCCGCGGCCCCGAAGGGCTTGCGGACGTAGTCGTCGGCGCCCAGGCCGTAGCCGGCCACGGCGTCCTCCTCGGCCACGCGCGCGGTCAGGAAGATGATGGGCCCGTCGAAGTCCGGGCGGATCTGCCGCACGAGCTCGAAGCCGTCGAGCCCCGGCATCATGACGTCGCAGAGCACGAGGTCGAAGCGCGAGAGGTCCATCCCCGGGACCGCCGTCGGGTCCGCTGCCTTGACGACCTCATGGCCGTCGCGGCCGAGGACGCGAGCGAGCGCGTCGAGGATCGCCCGCTCATCATCCACTGCCAGTATCCTTGCCATGTTCGACCTCCTGAAACTCCCGTCGGCATTGTACTTGCGCCGCGCTCAGCGGTCCAGAGCCCCGCGCGTAGCCGCGGGAGCCCACATGGCGATCTCAGGGTTGGGCAGCACGCGGTCGGCGATCGAGCGCAGCGCCGACCCCCAGCCGGCGTCGAGCAGGGCATTCCCGCCCAGGACGAGCGCTGCGGAGAGGAGGGCGAGCACGGCGGCGTGCGGCTTCCTACGCATCTGCCCTCCCGTCCTCGAAGCGGCAGAACCAGGCGATAAGGACGGCGGCGGTTGCCAGGGTGAGCACGAGGCCAGCGAGCGCAGTCGTGAGGAGAGGGCCCGCCGCGCGTGCGGCGTCGATGAAGGCCTCTACCCCGAGCGACCCCAGGCGCGCGGGCCAGGCGAGCGGCACCCAGCTCAGGGGCGTCGCCAGGGCACCGGTGAGCTCGCCGGTCATGAGGCCGTGCGCAAGTCCGCCCACTGAGAAGAACGCGAGGAGCATTCCCGCCGCGCCGGCGCCGATGACGGCGTTGCGGCCGAGGCGCAGGGACACGCTGAGCCCCAGCGCGTAGAGGGGCAGGCTGCCCAGCACGATGCCCGCCCAGGCGGCCGCAAGCGG
>URVZ01000051.1 GCA_900551365.1 uncultured Collinsella sp. | reverse complement strand
GCGTTACTCGGCAGCGGCCTTGAACTTGTTGTAGTTGATCAGGCAGCCGGCCTTGACGATGGCGCGCTCCTCTGCCGTCATATCGGCAATGTAAAGCTCAATCCGCTCGACCGTGCCGTCGGCGCGCACCACGTAGGCGGCGATGTCCTTCAGGTCGCCATCGAGCGCGGCACGGATACCCGGCACAAAGACGTAGTCGCCCACCTCAAAGTTGGGCTCGGCCTCCATCTGGAAGGGCACCATGCCCCAGTTCATCACATTGGAGCGATAGCGCTTGGTGGCGTACTCGTGGACGATGTTGGCCAGGCCGCCGATCACGCGCTGGCAGCTCGCGGCCTGCTCGCGGGCAGAGCCGTCGCCGGGCTTCTTGGCGTAGAGCATCGAACCATACTCGGTCGCCTTGGCATCCGCCGCGACGCCTGCGCCGGCCAGCGCCTCAAACACACCGGCAAGCTCGGCATCAAGCGCGGCCAGGTCGCCCGCGGCCTCACCGGCAACACGGCGCTTCTCCACCGCGTCGACCTCCTTGGAGCGGCCCACGTAAGCCGGGTCGCGACGGCTGAGCGTAAACTCGGCCAGACCCAGCGGGTTGGAGCGGAAGGAGCTCGTCTCGCCCGAGGGAATGAGCTCGTCGGTCGTAGTGACCGGGTCCATGATCTTGGAGCACACCTTGAGCAGGATGTCGTCGCCGAGAGGCTCCATCGCGGGCCACGGCTTGATGTTGGGACCCTCGACCAGCTCGTCGGCCGGCTCAGCCTTGCCAAAGCCCCAGTACACGCGCTTCTTGTACGGCGCGTCGTCAAAGGTGTACTCGCAGGCCTCGTCCCAAATCTCCTCGGGCAGGTCGGTCGCCGGCGTCAGGACGCCGCCGTTGGCAGCCGTCGCCGCAATGGAGCGGGCGTCCATCAGGGCCACGGCGCTCAGCTGGCCATTACCCGGCTTGGAACCCTCGCGGTTGGGGAAGTTGCGCGTGGTGTGGCGTATGGACAGGCCGTTGTTGGCAGGCGTGTCGCCGGCGCCGAAGCACGGGCCGCAGAACGCCGTGCGCACAATCGCGCCGGCCTCCATAAGGTCGTAGATATAGCCGCGGCGTGTAAGCTCGAGTGCCACGGGCTGGCTCGTGGGATAGACCGACAGCGAGAACTCGCCGCAGCCGGTGTTAGCGCCCTTGAGCACGCGGGCAGCCTGGACCACGGAGTCGTAGTTGCCGCCCGAGCAGCCGGCGATAACGCCCTGCTGCACGTGCAGCTTGCCGTCGACGATCTTGTCGAGCAGGCTAAAGTGCGTCTTACCCTCGCCGATCTTGGCGGCCTCGAGCTCCACCTCGTGAAGGATGTCCTCGAGGTTCTCATTGAGCTCGTCGATCTCAAAGCCGTTGGAAGGATGGAACGGCAGCGCGATCATGGGCTTGATGCTCGACAAGTCGACCTCGACGCAGCCGTCGTAGTAGGCGACATCGGCGGGCTTGAGCTCGCGGTAGTCGTCGCCGCGGCCGTGCATGGTCAGGAATGCGTGCGTGTCCTCGTCGGTGGCCCAGATGCTCGACAGGCAGGTGGTCTCGGTGGTCATGACGTCGACGCCGTTGCGGTAGTCGGTCGTCATGCTCGCGATACCGGGGCCCACGAACTCCATAACCTTGTTCTTAACGTAACCCTTGGCAAAGACGGCACGGATGATGGCGAGTGCCACATCGTGCGGGCCGACGCCGGGGCGCGGGGCGCCCGTGAGGTAGATGGCGACGACACCGGGATAGGCGACATCGTAGGTGTCGCGCAGCAGCTGCTTTGCCAGCTCGCCACCGCCCTCGCCCACGGCCATGGTGCCCAGAGCGCCGTAGCGGGTGTGCGAGTCGGAGCCCAAGATCATCTTGCCGCAGCCGGCGAAGTTCTCACGCATAAAGGAATGGATGACCGCGATATGGGGCGGAACGAAGATGCCGCCGTACTTTTTGGCAGCCGAGAGGCCAAAGACGTGGTCGTCCTCGTTGATGGTGCCACCCACGGCACACAGCGAGTTATGGCAGTTGGTAAGCACGTAGGGCAGCGGGAACTGCTCCATGCCCGAGGCACGCGCCGTCTGGATGATGCCGACAAAGGTGATGTCGTGGCTCGCCATGGCGTCGAAGCGAATCTTGAGTGCCTCGGGATCTCCGGACGTATTATGTGCCTGGAGGATCGAATACGCGATGGTGCCGCGCTTGGCATCCTCGGGCGTCTGCGTAATGCCGCGCTCAGCGGCCTCGGCCGCAGGCACAACCTCGCTGCCGCCGCGCAGGTAGATGCCGTCCTCGTACAGCTTGACCATACTGTCTCCCACTCTGCCCAAAAGATTTGGGCGCATAGCATACATTCGTTCAATATCGTGCCATAGAACGGTTGCGAGTGGGTTACGAATCTACACGTTCACTTTATCTCAGTAAAGCACAGGACGAGCCCAGCGTGGGGCCGGCAGATCTGGCGCAAGAGTGTCCCTTTCGACTAGTCATTTAAGAACGTCCCCAATGACTACCCTACCGCATCCGGAGCAAAGCAGCGCCGCAGGTAGAGGACGGACAGCGAGCGACGTCCAGAGCGAACAAGTTGGCATGAAAAGGGCAAGGCATAGACCTTGTGGTCATGCCTTGCCCTTTGAATGACAAATTGTCGCTCTGGGCGGCGCGCAGCGTCAACTGGTCCGCCGTTCGTCAGAACGGCGGAACCTAAGGGCGCAGCGTCGGCCCGTTACGCGGTTTGGTAAAACCGCGTAACTACAAATCCCCGCCGGCGCCCAGCAGCTTGCGCATGACTTGCTCGGGGTTAACTGAGCCGTCGCGCGGGGCCAGGGCGGTGATCTTCTTTTGCATCTTGTACTCGTGCAGCTCGTCCTCGAGCTGGCGTACGCGGGCGCGGAGCTTCTCGTTCTCGCGTTCGCGCTCCTCGGCACGCTCCTTCATATCGAGGATGCGCACCACGCCGGCAAGGTTGATGCCCTCGTCGGTCAGCTGGTTGATGAGTTCCAGGCGCTCGATATCGGCACGCGAATACAGACGCGTGTTACCGCCCGAGCGCTGGGGGTTCACCAGTCCCTTGGACTCGTAGACGCGCAGAGTCTGCGGATGCATGCCGGTCAGCTCGGCCGCCACGCTGATCATGTACAGCGGTTTGTTCCTATTGTCCTCGGCCATGCTACCTGACCCCTTTCCGTCTCGTTATCGTCCATCATAAGCCCGCGGGCGTGGGCGTGCGCCACGACCGCCCTAGTACGTCGCCTTGTAACGGTTGACCTTCTCGCGATAGTCGCGCGTGTCGGCCTCGCGCAACTTGGTCATGGCCTCGCGTTCATCGTCGGACAGGTTCGTGGGAACTTGCACCTTGATCTCGACAAGCAACGCGCCCGTGCGGCCGCGATGCTTGACGTCGGGCGCACCCATCTCCTTAAAGCGGAACTTCTTGCCCGTCTGGGTACCCGCGGGCACCTTCAGACGAACCGTCGCACCGCCGGGCGTCGGCACGTCCACCGTGCAGCCGAGCGCCGCCTCATAGACCGAGACCGGTACCTCCATGGTCACGTCGGCACCTTTACGCTTAAACAGCGGGTGCTCCTCCACATGCGTGGTCACGACCAGGTCGCCGCGCTCGCCGCCGGCAACGCCATACTCGCCGCGACGCTTGTAGCGCAGCTTGCCGCCGTCGACCGCGCCCGCGGGCACCGAGACCGTAATGGTCTGCTGCTCGCCTGTCGAGGGAATGCGATAGGTGACCTTGTGCGTCACGCCGCGAAACGCGTCCTCGGCCGTCACATCGACGGTCAGCGACAGGTCGCCGCCCTTGCGAGCGCGGCTGCGGCCAGCGCCGGCACCGGCAGCGCCCGCAGCCCCGGCAAAGCCCGAGCCCCAATCGCTGCCCCAGGCGCCGTTGCCGCTAAAGATGCTGTCGAAGATGTCGCCCCAGCCGCTCGCGCCGGCGCCGGCACCGTAGCCTCCGCCATACGCGCCGCCTGCGCCCGGCATGCCGCCAAACATGAGCATCTGGTCGTACTCTTTGCGCTTCTTCTCGTCCGAAAGCGTCTCGTAGGCCTCGCTGATCTCCTTGAACTTGGCCTCGTCGCCGCCGGCATCGGGGTGATATTTTTGCGCGAGCTTGCGAAACGCGCTCTTGATCTCTTTGTCGGAGGCGCTCTTGGATACGCCCAGGATGTCATAGAAGGTTTTGCCTGCAGCCATCGTAGCTCCTCTCCTGTTTCATCCGCCGCCCAGCGGGCGGCGGCTCATGCTTTCATATGGCACTAGGCCAGAAAGGGCCCCGGGTGTTGCCCCGGGGCCCTTCTCAATTACTCCTCGGTGCTCTCGGCCGTATCGGCCGCAGCATCCTCGGGCGCCGCTTCGGGCTCCGGTGCGGGGCGTTTCTCGCCACCGTAGGTCACCGTCACCATCGCGGAACGCAGGATGCGATCCGCCATGCGGTAGCCCTTCTGGTACACGTCGTTGACGGTCTCATCGTACTGCGACGCGTCCTCGACGCGACCCACGGCTTGGTGCTCGAGCGGATCGAACGCCTCGCCCTTGGGGTCGATGGGCTCAACGCCCTCGTGCGCAAACACATCGAGCAGCTTGGCATGCACCGCGTCGACACCGTCGACGAACTGCTTAAAGTCGTCGGCAAGCTCCTGGCTGCGGGCATGGTCGATCGCACGCTCGATATCGTCGACCACCGGCAGCAGCGCGGTGACGAGCTTCTCGGTCGCGCGCTCGCGCTCGGCGATACGCTCATTGGCGGTGCGGCGACGGAAGTTCTCCCAGTCGGCCTGCAGACGGGCGGTGCGCTCGGTGGCGTCCTTTGCCTTGTCCTCGGCGGCCTTCTGAGCCTCTGCCGCAGCATCGAGCTCGTTGCGCACGTCGGCAAGCTCTTTCTGAGCCTGCTCGAACTTGAGCTTAAAGTCGTTGTCGGCGGCTTCCTCACCGGCGCGGATAGCGGCTTCCACCATCTCGTCCTCGGTCATCGTCGCCTCCTTGTTGGAATCCTCTACTTGGTTCTCGGCAGCCTCGGCGGCCGGGGCCTCGTTGGCCTCGGTAACGTCTGCGGCCTCTACGGGAATCTTCACGTCCTTCTCCTCAGAGTCAACGGGGGCGGCACCAACGGCGGCCGCCTCCGTGCGAGCTTTACGAGCGGACATGATTACTTGTCCTCGTCGTCCACAACCTCGTAGTCGGCGTCGACGACGTCATCGTCGGCAGGCTGGGCGCCGGCGGCACCGTCGGTCTGCTGCTGAGCGTCGGCGTAGACAACCTGGGCCAGCTCGTAGGCCACGGACTGCAAGGACTCGCCGGCGGCCTTAATAGCCTCGACGTCAGAGCCCTCGAGCGCCTTCTTGGCGTCGGCGATAGCGGCCTCGGCCTTGGACTTCACATCGGCGGAAACCTTGTCGCCCAGCTCGTTGAGGGTCTGCTCGGTGGAGTAGCACAGGCTGTCGGTCTGGTTGCGGACCTCGACCTCTTCCTTCTGCTTCTTGTCCTCCTCGGCATGAGCCTCGGCGTCCTTGACCATACGATCGACTTCGTCGTCGGACAGAGCGGTGGAGCCGGAGATGGTGATCTGCTGCTCCTTGCCGGTGCCCTTGTCCTTAGCGGAGACCTTGACGATGCCGTTGGCGTCGATGTCGAAGGTGACCTCGATCTGCGGCACGCCGCGGCGGGCAGCCGGGATACCGGTCAGCTGGAACTTACCGAGCGACTTGTTGTCGCGGGCAAGCTCGCGCTCGCCCTGGAGCACGTTGATCTCGACGCTGGTCTGGTTGTCGGCAGCGGTGGAGTAGACCTCGGTCTTGGAGGTCGGGATCGTGGTGTTGCGGTCGATCATCTTGGTCATGATGCCGCCCATGGTCTCGACGCCCAGCGACAGCGGGGTAACGTCGAGCAGCAGGATGCCCTCGACGTCGCCGGTGAGCACGCCGCCCTGGACGGCAGCGCCGTCGGCAACGACCTCGTCGGGGTTCACGGACATGTTGGGCTGCTTGCCGGTCATGGTCTTGACGAGCTCCTGGACGGCGGGCATACGGGTGGAGCCGCCGACGAGGATGACCTCGGTCAGATCGGAGAGCTTAAGCTTGGCGTCGCGCAGGGCGTTGGTGACAGGCTGCTTGCAGCGCTCGAGCAGGTCGCGGGTGATCTTCTCGAACTCGGCGCGGGTCAGCGTGTAGTTGAGGTGCAGCGGGCCGGACTGGTTCATGGTAATGAACGGCAGGTTGATGGTGGTCTGCTGGGCGGCGGAGAGCTCCTTCTTGGCGTTCTCGGCGGCCTCCTTCAGACGCTGCAGGGCCATGGGGTCCTGACGCAGGTCGACACCGTTCTCCTGCTGGAACTTATCGGCCATCCAATCGATGACGCGCTGATCCCAGTCGTCGCCGCCCAGGTGGTTGTCGCCCGAGGTGGACAGAACCTCAAACACGCCGTCGGCGAGGTCGAGGATGGAGACGTCGAAGGTGCCGCCGCCCAGGTCGAAGACCAGGATGCGCTGGTCGGTGCCCTGCTTGTCCAGGCCATAGGCAAGAGCAGCAGCGGTCGGCTCGTTGACGATACGCTTGACGTTGAGGCCAGCGATCTTGCCGGCGTCCTTGGTGGCCTGACGCTGGGCGTCGTTGAAGTAGGCCGGGACGGTGATGACGGCGTCGGTGACGGTCTCGCCCAGATACTTCTCGGCGTCGGCCTTCATCTTCGCGAGCGTCATGGCGCTCACCTGCTCGGCGGTGTAATCCTTGCCCTCGATGTCGACGACGGCACGGCCACCCTGGCCCTCCTTGACCTCATACGGCACGGTCTTGATCTCGGAGGTGCACTCGGAGTACTTGCGGCCCATGAAGCGCTTGATGGAGAACACGGTGTTCTTGGGGTTGGTGACAGCCTGGTTCTTAGCGGCCTTACCAACGACGCGGTCGCCGTCGGCACGGAAGCCCACGACGGACGGGGTGGTGCGGTCGCCCTCGGCGTTCACGATAATGGTCGGAGAACCGCCCTCGAGGACGGCCATAGCGGAGTTAGTAGTACCAAGGTCGATACCAAGAATCTTACTCATTAGAAATTCCCTCTCTCTTTTGCGTTCGCGCCGCCTCGACGATCTGTCGCGCGGCGCTTCGGCTTGTCTTTCAGGATGTAGTGTATCCCCTTATGGGCCGGAATATACAAAATCTAAGTCAATTCATATAAGATTTCTTATTGCTGAGAGTTTAGGTTCTTAAATGCGCAGGTAGACGCACTGTTTGAGTTCTCGGCAAATCTATCGAGATCTATGTAGAGATGGCTGAGGTTTGAGTCCGGGGGTGCCTGGGGGCCGTCTTGCGGAAAGCTCATCCCGGTTTGAGCGTGGATTCCGGGTCGCAGTTTCCGTCTGAAGGCTCAACCGGAAACCGTATCCCGTTTTGAGAGCTGATACCGGCTCGCATTTTCCGCTAGCGGGCCTAACCGGAAACTGCAACCCGTTTTTCGACAAAATAATGGGATGCGGTTTCCGCAAGCACGCTCAATCGCCCAATATTTCAAGTCACCTTTAGCTAACATTTGCGCAGCTCATCGGCCTCACCTGCATGTTTTTTAGTAAGCCGTGGCATACTCGGCGAACGGTATGAAGATGCCGGCCAGAGGGTATTGCAAACGGTCGCTCCCGTGGTATGTTTTTGCCCGAATCAAACCGGCGCGCATCGCCTGTAGCGTCGGTCAACAGAGAGGAAACTACCATGGCTCATCCCGTAATTGATGCCGACGAGTGCATCGCTTGTGGCGTTTGCGTCGACTCCTGCCCCGCTGGCGTTCTGGAGCTCCAGGACGTCGCTACCGTCGCTGACGAGGACTCCTGCGTCGCCTGTGGCGCTTGCCAGGACGCTTGCCCCGCTGGCGCGATCACCGAGATCGTCGAGGAGTAACAACTCCCCCACTTGCACACTCAAAAGTACACCGTGCACAAAAAAGGAGGCTTCCGCATCGCCGCGGAGGCCTCCTTTTGCATATGTGGGCAGCTAATCTTGGAGCGGGACCCTTGGCAGTTGCGGTGGAATAGTTCCTGTTTTATGTCTTGGATGCCGATTTTAGGAACTATTTCACCGCAACTTATAGATGCGGCGTCGACTAGGACAAATCGTCTTCGTAGGGCATCAGGTCTGCTAGGTAGCCTTTTTCCTTGAGCATCGCCTCGATCTCGTCGAGGGTCTGTTCGTCCTCCGCCGCAATGCGATGGAAGTGATAGCCACTCGTCACCGTAAGCAGCGGAAAGCTCTTGCCGCTCTCGATATCGCGCAGATAGCGCTCGACATCGCGACGATTGCGGATGTCCAGGTCGGCCGTAATCTTACCGTACACGCGGTGATTGACGATCACGTTGAGCACGGCGCCTCCGGCGTCGACGATACTCGTGAGCTCATTGCCTGCCTGCTCTACGCTGTGGCGAACCTTGACCAAGCGCGTGGGCACAGCGGGGCTGCTGGGGGCCTCCTGCAGCACATAACCACGGTTGGTCGCCACGATATCGTGCCCATCGGCGCGCAGCAGGGCGATGTCCTGCACCACGATCTGGCGGCTCACACCCACCTCGCGGGCAAGCGCGCTGCCCGATACGGGCCCCTTGGCCCCCTCGAGCACGGCCATGATGGCACGGCGACGCTCGCGGGCGTTCATTATTTACCGTCCAGCAGACGCAGGTGCTTAAGCGAGAGGTCGAGGATCGGCGCGGAGTGCGTCAGGGCGCCCGAGCTAATAAAGTCAACGCCCAGGTCGGCAAGCGCGCGGATATTGCTGGCATCCACGTTGCCCGAGCACTCGGTCTTGGCGCGGCCGGCGATAAGTTCAATAGCGGCGGCCATGTCGTCATGGGTCATGTTGTCGAACATGATGATGTCGGCGCCGGCCTCCACGGCCTCGCGCACCATGTCCAGGTTCTCGCACTCGATCTCGACCGTCGTGGTAAACGATGCATGGGCGCGCGCCATCTCGATCGCGCGCGTCACGCCACCGGCGGCATCGATGTGGTTGTCCTTGAGCATGACGGCCGTCGACAGGTTGTAACGGTGGTTGCTGCCGCCGCCAATCTCAACCGCCGCCTTCTCAAACACGCGCATGCCCGGTGTGGTCTTGCGCGTGTCGACGAGCACGGTCTTGGTTCCCTCGAGCGCCGCGGCCATGCTGTGCGTATAGGTAGCGATGCCGCTCATGCGCTGCAGGTAGTTGAGCGCCACGCGCTCGCCCGAAAGCAGCACACGCGCATCGCCGCGCACCTGGCCCACGTGGTCGCCGGCATGCACCTCGTCACCGTCGGCAACATCAAACAGCACCGAGCTCTGCGAATCCAGCAGCTCAAAGGTGCGAGCGAACACATCCAGGCCGGCGATGATGCCGTCGGCCTTGGCGATGAGCTCCACCGTGGCGGGGCGCGCCGTGGGGCACACGCTCGCCGTGCTCACGTCCTCAAAGGTAATGTCCTCGCGCAGGGCCTGCAAAATCAGATCATCGACGACGAGCTTCATGGTAATGGGATTCATGGTCTACTCCTCCACGGCCTGCGTGCTGGCGGCACGGGCCAAATCATCGATTGCCAGGGTGTCGGCGCTCAGGGCGCGATGACGGCCATCGAGCGCGGGCTCGCCCGCCTGCTCCACGGCCAGCGACTCGCCGGTGCGCATACGCCAAGCAGCGCGACGACCCCAGACTAGGGACTCGAGCAGGCTGTTGGAAGCTAGGCGGTTCTTGCCGTGAACGCCGTTGCAAGCCGTCTCGCCCGCGGCATAGAGCTCGGGCATCGAGGTGCGGCCATCCTTGTCGACCCACACGCCGCCCATAAAGTAGTGCTGCGTGGGCGTAACGGGAATGGGCTCATCCAGGATGTCGCGACCGTCCTCAAGGCAGCGCGCGCGGATGTTGGCGAAATGCCCGGTCACCACGTCGCGCTCGACGGGGGCAAAGCTCAGCCACTCGTGCTCGGTGCCGTCCTGCTTCATCTGCTCGCGAATAGCGGCGGCGACTACGTCGCGCGGCTGCAGCTCGTCGGTAAAGCGCTCGCCGGCAGCGTTGAGCAGAATCGCGCCCTCGCCGCGGCAGCTCTCGCTGATCAGGAAGGTGCGGCCCGGCTGCGGCGAGAACAGTCCCGTGGGGTGGATCTGCACGTAGTCCAGGTGCTCCATCTTAATGCCATGCTCCTGAGCGATGTAGCAGGCATCGCCCGTGAGCTGCGGATAGTTGGTCGAGTGGTCGTATACGCCGCCGATGCCGCCCGTTGCCCACAGCGTGTGGCGGGCATGGATCTTAAACAGCTCGCCGGCATGCACGCCCTCGGCGACATTTGCCAGCTCGTCGGCGGGACGAAGCGAGTTGTCCTCGTCCACGGGAACGGCGACGACGCCGGTGCACACCGTGGCGCCGTCACGCTCGCCCGTTAGAATGTCGGTCATGGCCACGTGCTCCAAAATCTGCACGTTATCCAGCTTGCGAACGGCCTGGAGCAGCTTGGTCGTGATCTCCTTGCCCGTAATGTCGGCATGGAAGGCAATTCGCGGACGGCTGTGCGCGCCCTCGCGGGTAAAGTCGAGGCTACCGTCGGCCTTGCGCTCAAAGTCCACGCCCATGGCCAGCAGGTCGTTGATGACCGAGCGGCTCGAGCGGATCATGATGTCGACGCTCTCGCGGCGGTTCTCGTAGTGGCCGGCGTGCATGGTGTCCTCAAAGAAGGCATCGTAGTCCGAGCCCTCGGGCAGCACGCAGATGCCGCCCTGCGCGAGCATCGAATCGCACTCGTCGACCGCGCCCTTGGAAAGCATGATCACGCGCGTGCTCGTCGGCAGATTGAGGGCCGCGTACAGGCCCGCCACGCCGCAGCCGGCAATGACGACGTCGCACTCCATATCGGGGTATTGCTTGGTTTCCACAGGAATCCTCTCCCTTGTAATGTGACATAAGGGACCGTCCCTCATGCAACATTGTTCTAGCGCGCTGCGTACTCGAGCATACGGTCGAGCGTGAGCTTGGCCTGGTCTGCCGCCTCGTCCGAGACGCCGATCTGCACCTCGCCCTCGCCCGTCTCCAGGCAGCGCACGAGCTTCTCGAGCGTGATGAGATCCATGTTGACGCAGGTGGGCTGCACCGCGGGGAAATAGAACTTCTTGCCGGTGCCCTGGCAGCGGCGCTCGAGCTCGTAGAGCACGCCGCGGACCGTCACGATGATGAACTCACTCGCGTCCGACTCCTCGGCATACTTGATGATGCCGGCGGTGGAGCCGATGTAGTCGGCCTCGGCCAGAACGTCGGCCTTGCACTCGGGGTGCGCCAGCACGAGCGCGTCGGGGTGGGCCTCCGTCGCGTCGACGATCTGCTCGACGGTGATGATGTGATGGCGCGGGCAGTAGCCGTTGTTGAGGATGACGTGCTTTTGCGGCACCTGCTCGGCTACGAAGCGGCCCAGGTTTTGGTCGGGAATGAACAGGATATGCTGCTGCGGCAGCTCGGACACAATCTTGACGGCGTTGGAGCTGGTGACGCACACGTCACTCCAGCTCTTGATCTCGACCGTCGAGTTGACGTAGCAGACCACGGCAAGGTCGTCACCGTACTCGGCGCGGGCGGCGTCGACCGTCTCGCGCTTGACCATGTGAGCCATGGGGCAGTCCGCGCCCGGCTCGGGCAGCAGCACGGTCTTAGTGGGATTGAGCAGTTTGGCGCTCTCGCCCATAAACTCCACGCCGCACAGCACGATGGTCTGCTGCGGCAGGCTTTTAGCGAGCTTAGCCAGGTAGAAGCTGTCGCCGACGTAATCGGCAACGGCTTGGACCTCGGGCGCCACGTAATAGTGCGCCAGAATCACCGCGTCGCGTTGGATTTTTAGTTGCTGAATGGCCTCGACGAGCTCTGCGGGCACCAGCGCCGCGCGCTCCGTTGCCGTCGTTGCCGATGCCAGGCCGGCCGCAATATCGCGTGCAAGCTCCGATGCATCCATGTTCGCGCTCTGTGCCATCAAGGCCCCTCTCTTTTGGCGAATCTTGGGGCTTTAGTATGACACCTAGGTTTACAGCTGACAAGACAGCTGTAAACCTAGGTGTAAAGTTGAAATAAAGATTCAATCATGCGGCAGGTCCATTTTCGAACTGGCAAGCTGAGGATAGCTGAGCTCTCGATGGCGCAGGAGGCATCTTTCGCCACCGCAACACCGCTTGGCGCGAGCTGCACGCCGTGGGGCGCAAACGGTCCGCACCCCCGCAAGCGGCGCGTGCCCGATGTGGCAAAATCGAACTACTTAAGGGGGCCGAATGCTCAAGATTATTGCCTGCGACGATGATGTCGCTTTTCTAGATAGACTGCACCGGATGATCGACCGTTGGTCGACCGAGACGGGCACGGCGGTCGATGTTGCGCTCGTCACGCGCGGCGAGGACCTGCTGGCCCGCCATGCCGCATCGCGCGCCGACATCATCTTGCTCGATATGATCATGCCGCTCGTCAACGGCATGGACACCGCACGCGAACTGCGCCAGGCCGACACCGCCGTGCGCCTGGTGTTCCTCACCTCGTCGCCCGAGTTCGCGCTGGAATCCTACGAGGTCCGCGCCTTCGACTATCTGCTCAAGCCCGTGACTTACGAACGCCTGGCGCGATTACTCGACGAGCTTTCGAGCATGCGCCCGGCGGCAACCGACGAGCTCGTGATCAAAACTTCCTTTGGCTACCACGCCCTGCGCCTGTCCGACATCGAATATGCCGAGGCGCGCAACAAGCACGTGGTCTTCCACCTGCGCGACGGACGCGATATCGAGGCACTCGAGTCGTTCCGCAGCGTCGAGGACCG
>URVZ01000050.1 GCA_900551365.1 uncultured Collinsella sp. | reverse complement strand
TCCTTCATGGCCGACGTCATCGGCATCCGCGACGACATGTACATCGGCAAGGGCGACGCCTACATGGCCGAGGTCTCCGAGTCTGTCCAGCAGGCTTACGAGGACGGCGTCCTGGATCACCGCCCCACGCTCATCTCCCTGCAGTCCGATTCCGACCACCCCACGCAGTCCTCTGCCGACATGCTCTACCTCATCAACGAGTTTGGCGGCCTTGAGAACCTCAAGGGCAAGAAGGTTGCCGTCACCTGGGCCTATTCGCCCTCTTACGGCAAGCCGCTGTCCTGCCCGCAGTCGCTGATCAGCCTGCTGCCCCGCTTTGGCATGGACGTCACCCTGGCTCACCCCGAGGGCTACGACCTCATGCCCGAGGTCGTCGAGCGCGCCAAGGGCTATGCCGCCGAGTCCGGCACCACCTTTAAGCAGGTCAACACCATGGCCGAAGCCTTCGAGGGCGCCGACATCGTGATCCCCAAGAGCTGGGCTCCGTTTGCCGCCATGGAGAAGCGCACCAACCTGTACGCCGAGGGCGACGACGCCGGCATCGCAGCGCTCGAGAAGGAGCTGCTCGCCCAGAACGCCACCCATCAGGACTGGTGCTCCACGACCGAGCTCATGGAGAAGACTGCCAACGGCCAGGACACCATCTTTATGCACCCGCTGCCCGCCGACATCTCCGGTGTCTCTTGCGAGCACGGCGAGGTTAACGCCGACGTCTTCGACATGCACCGCGTGGGCATGTACAAGGAGGCCAGCTACAAGCCGTATGCCATCGCAGCCATGATGTTCCTGCAGAAGGTTGCCGATCCCGCCGCTACCCTCAAGGCCCTCGACGAGCGCAACACCGCCCGTTGGTTCCAGGCCTAAAGCCGGGCTGAGAAATGGCTAAGCGTATCGTTGTCGCCCTGGGCGGAAACGCCCTCGGCGCCAACCTTCCCGAGCAGATGGAGGCCGTCAAGACGACTTCCAAGGCTATCGTCGACCTGATCGAGGAGGGCAACGAGGTCGTCGTCGTGCATGGCAACGGTCCCCAGGTGGGCATGATCGCCAACGCGATGGCTGAGCTCACGCGCTCTAATCCTCAGAAGTACGTTCCCTGCCCCTTGTCCGTTTGCGGCGCCATGAGCCAGGGCTACATTGGCTATGACCTGCAAAATGCGCTGCGCGAGGAAATGCTCGACCGCAATATCGACAAGGGTGTCGCCACCGTGCTCACCCAGGTCGAGGTTGCGGCGGACGATCCGGCCTTTGCCGACCCGGTCAAGCCGATCGGTCCGTGGATGAGCGAGGCCGAGGCCAAGGAGCTGGAGGCCGATCGCGGCTATCAGTTCATCCACGACGAGAAGCAGGGCTTCCGTCGCGTGGTTGCCTCGCCCAAGCCCGTGAACATCGTCGAGCTCGACACCATTAAGTCGCTCGTCGAGTCCAACCATGTGGTGATCTCCTGCGGCGGCGGTGGCATTCCCGTCACCAAGGCCCAGGGCAACCACCTTAAGGGCGCTGCCGCCGTCATCGATAAGGACTTTGCGGCCGAGAAGCTCGCCGAACAGCTCGATGCCGATGCCCTGATCATCCTGACGGCCGTGGAGAAGGTTGCCATTGGCTTTGGCACCGACCACGAGCAGTGGCTCGACACGCTGACCGCGGCTGACGTAAAGCGTCTGTCCGAGGCCAACGAGTTCGGTCGCGGCTCCATGCTGCCCAAGGTCCAGGCAGCCTCGACATTTGCCGAGAGCAAGCCGGGCCGCACGGCGCTCATCACGCTGCTCGAGAAGGCGCGCGATGGCCTTGCTGGCAAGACCGGTACCACGTTTACCGGCGACGCTGAGTAGGCATATCTGCACCATTGAGGAGGGTGCCCTGCGTCGCGGGGTGCCCTCCTTTGTGCTATGGAGAGCCAAGGGGCGTTCGCTGGAAAACGAGCGCATGCCTGTTCTGACGGAGTGCGAGCTTGGTATGGTGGGTATAGCAACTATGGTGTCCAAGGTGGCCAGGGGAGGTTTGCGGAGATGAAACTCGGTTGCGTGATTATGGCCTCGGGCGAGGGCAAGCGGTTTGGCTCCAACAAGATGCTCGCCGATATCTATGGCGAGCCGCTGATTGCCCGGACCATCGATTCGGTTCCCCAGGGCTTCGATGTCGTGGTTTCGACGCGTTGGCCCGAGGTCGCCCGGATTTGTGAGGACAAGCATTGCCCGTGCGTGCTGCACGATGGCGAGCTGCGCAGCGAAAGCGTCCGTGCGGGCCTTTCGTGGGGAGTCGAACGCAACTGGAAAGGCTACCTCTTTTTGCCGGGCGACCAGCCGCTCGTGAGTTCGGATTCTTTTGAGGCTATGGTTCGTGCATTTGACGAGTGTGGCCGCAAGCATCCGGTGCGTCTTGCGTGCAACGGTGAGCCTTCGAGCCCGGTGCTCTTTCCGGCGGAACTGTTCGATGCGCTCATGCGTCTTGAGGGCAAGGACGGCGGCGGTTCGATCCTCAAGGAGCGTACCGACGTGGTGCTGGTCGAGGCGCGTGCCTACGAGCTGTGGGATGTCGATACCGCCAAGGGACAGCGACGCATAGCGGAGCATATCGCCGCCTGCTCGTATTTTGATCGCGTGGCCAACTGCATAAATCAATAAGGAGCAATTATGATCATCATCAAAAACGGCGCGCTCGTGACGCCCCAGGGGCTTCGCCGCGCCGATCTTGCCATGGAGGGCGATAAGATCGTGCGGATCGCCGCGGCGATTGAGCCGGCCGAGGGCGATACCGTCGAGGATGCCGCGGGCTGCTGGGTGTTTCCCGGCTTTATCGACGGCCACACACACATGCAGTGCTGGACCGGCATGGATTGGACAGCCGATAGCTTTGAGACCGGCACGCGCGCGGCTGTCTGCGGCGGTACGACGACCATCGTGGACTACGCGACGGCCGATCGTGGCGTGACCATGCCCGATGCCTTGGCCGAGTGGCATCGCCGCGCCGACGGCACCTGCACGGCAAACTACGCCTTTCATATGGCACTCGCCGAGTGGAACGAGCGCAACCGCGCCGACCTTTTGGCCATGCGCGAGGCGGGCGTATCGTCGTTTAAGACCTACTTTGCCTATGACCACCTGCGCCTGGACGATGCCGAGACGCTCGAGGTGCTCGAGGAGCTCAAGCATATTGGCGGCATACTGTGCGTGCATTGCGAGAACGGCACGCTGGTGAATGAGCTGCAGAAGCGCGTGTTTGAGCAAGGTATCCACGGGCCCGAGGGCCACGCGCTCAGCCGTCCGGACGTGTGCGAGGCCGAGGCAGTGAGCCGCCTGCTATATCTGGCGTACCTGGCCGGCGACGTACCGGTCAACGTGGTTCACCTTTCGACCAAGCTGGGGCTCGAGGCCATCCGTGCCGCCAAGGCGCGCGGGCAGAAGAATATCTATGTCGAGACCTGCCCTCAGTATCTGATGCTCGACGATACGTGCTATTTGGAGCAGGGCGAGGACGGCTTTGCGGGCGCCAAATATGTGATGAGCCCGCCGCTGCGCCATGCGGGCGACCGTGCGGCACTGCGCGAGGCGCTTGTGGCCGGCGAGATCGATACGATCGCGACCGACCACTGCAGCTTTAACCTGCACGGGCAAAAGGACCGCGGGCGCGACGACTTCCGCGCGATTCCCAACGGCGGGCCCGGTGTGGAGCATCGCCCCGTCGCGATCGCTACGAGCTTTGAGGGACAGCTGGGTCCCGAGGATCTGTGCCGCTTGATGAGCGAGAACCCGGCGCGCGTCTTTGGCATGTATCCGCGCAAGGGATGTCTTGCCGAGGGCTCCGATGCCGATGTGTGCGTGTGGGATCCCAAGGCGCGCTGGACGATCAGCGCCGCGACGCAGCATCAGGCCGTGGACTACACGCCGCTCGAGGGCTTTGAGGCGCACGGCCGCGCCAAGGCAGTGTTTGTGAACGGCGTGCTGGCCGCGTGCGACGGCGAGCCCACCGGAGCCCAACCCGGCCGCTACGTCCCCCGCTAGCAGCAAAGATGCCGTGTCCCCTCCTCAGTTGCGGTGAAATACGGACTGTTTGCGGCCGTCGGGCGGCCAAACAGTCCGTATTTCACCGCAACTGAGGAGATGGGGCCGGCTACTTGAGGCTGCTGGCGACGACGGGGTGGTCGAGAGCTGCCTCGAAGCGGTCGGCCATCGTGGGGTCGCTGAGCGTGTCGACTTGGTTGAGCATGACGCGTGCGGTGCTGAGTTCCATCACCCGTATCTCGGCATTGAGCACCTGTGCGACGCGCTCGGGCGTGGCGATGTCGGTGAGCTCGCAGCCGCAACGCTCGCAAAAGAGCTCGGGGCGGTGGACGGCTTCGTGGATGGGCTTGCCGAGCCCTGAGGCGCCGACGATCCAGACGATGTTGGCCGTGCCAGAGGGAATCACCGGCTCCCAGGCGGCGTGGGCCTTGAGCGGGAGCCGCTTGCTGCCGTCCGCCTCGGCCAGGACGTAGTCAAAGCGCTGCGCCAGCTGGTCGAGCGGCTCGGCAGGGGAGGAGAGCTTGCCCGTCTGGGGGTCCAAGACGCCTGCCTGGCAGATGCTTCCCCGCACAAGCCCCGCGCAGGCCTCGCAGGTGCAGCCTGGGGCGTGTGGGGCACCTGGCTTCCAGGGCGCGGCGTCCAGGCGACGGCTCGACCCGTCCCATGGCACGCCGGCGACGGGGAGCATGCGCGTGGTGGTGCAGAGGAGCACGCGGCCGCCAGCGCGCATAAGCTCAAGGCCGAGCGTCTTTAGCAAGGTCGACTTGCCACCGCTGCCGATAATCGCGGTAATGCCCGGCTCGATCCTGAGCGCCGAGGCAAGATTGCCGCTAACCGTTTCCATCTGTTCACCGCCGTATAATACTGTGATAATAAATAATCATCAGAGTAGCGGTCGAACCGCTTTTGCTCTGCTCAAACCGTAGCACAGGGAGGTGCCCCGGGAATGCTCGTTTATGTTCGCGGCGCCGGCGATATCGCCACGGGCGTCGCCGCTCGCTTGGTGCGCGCCGGCGTGTCGGTTGTCATGGCCGATATCGCGGTTCCCACGTGCATCCGTCGCACAATCAGTTTTTGCGAGGCCATTCGCTTGGGCGAGGTCCAGGTCGAGGGCATCCGCGCTCGCTTGGCGCAGACGCCGGCAGAGGCGCTTGCAATTACCGAGGCCGGAGACGTCGCCGTGGTGGTGGACCCCCGGGCCAAGATGCTCGACGAACTGAAACCCGCTGCCGTGGTCGATGCGATTTTGGCCAAGCGCAACTTGGGCACCACGCGCGATATGGCGCCTGTCGTCATCGCCGTGGGGCCGGGCTTTACCGCGCCGGTCGATTGCGACGCCGTGGTCGAGACCATGCGCGGGCATTTTTTGGGCCGCGTGATTACCCAGGGCTCCCCCCAGCCCAACACGGGTGTGCCAGGCATGATCGGCGGATACGGCAAGGAGCGTGTTATCCACAGCCCCGCCGCCGGCGTGTTTCGGTCCGACCGCGCAATCGGCGACATCGTGAGCGCCGGAGACGTGATTGGCTACGCGGACGATACGCCCATGATCACGCAGATTGACGGCTGCTTGCGCGGCCTTTTGGCGAACGGCGTGCAGGTGACTGAGGGCTTTAAATGCGCCGATGTCGATCCGCGCGGCGATGCCAGCTATATCAACTACATTTCGGACAAGGCGACGTCGGTCGGCGGCGGCGTGCTCGAGGCACTCGCTATGCTCACCGATATCTTTAGAGGATAGAAGGCGGCAATGGAAAAGCTCGATGTTGTGAATGCGGCGCTTGCCGCCCTGCGTGCTGGCGAGACGTGCGAGCTCGTGGTCGTGGCCGGCACGGCGGGGTCGTCGCCGCGCGGCGTGGGCGCCTGGATGGCCGTCTTTGCCGACGGCAGCCAGGCGGGCACTATCGGCGGCGGCAAGATTGAGCTCTTTGCGCTGGATGAGGCGCGCGAACTCCTGAGCGCGGGACAGTCGCGTCTGGTCCGCTACACCATGGGCGGCGAGAACTCCGATACCGGCATGATCTGCGGCGGAGCCATCTGCCTGTGCTATCTGCATCTGGATGCGACCCAGGCACCGTTGTTCCAGGAAATTGCCGACGTCTTGGTCTATCGGCGCATCGGCGACTTCGTCATCGACTTTGAGCCGTTTATCGCGAGCGCGCTCGAGGGCGATGTGGCCGAGTACCATGGCGAGGCATCGCGCCATACCATTGCGGGCTGCCCCGGGCTTTCACTGGTGGAGGAGGGGAGTAACGTCACCTACACTAACGCCGCCTCCGAGATTCCTCCCGCGCACATCGAGACGCTCTGCCCCGAGGGCCTGACCTATATCTTTGGCTGTGGCCACGTGGGCGCCGCGACGGCGCGGGTGCTCACGGCGGCGGGCTTTGCCGTCGTGGCGTGCGACGACCGCCCCAGCACGTTGACGCCCGAATGGGTGCCCGGTGTCTACGATCGTCGCTTGGTCGATTACAAGAACCTGAGCGAGCTGTGTCCCATCGGTCCGCGCGACTTGGTGGTTGTGGCCACAGCAGGCCACAAGTCCGATATCGACGTGGTGATTCAGGCCATGCGCGCCAAGCCTGCCTACCTGGGCTGTCTGGGCTCGCGTCGCAAGACGGCCTTTGTGCGCGCCCGCCTGGAGCAGGAGGGCTTTACGCAGGACCAGATCGACGAGCTGCACCTGCCGATCGGCGTTGCCATCAAGGCAGAGGATCCCGAGGAGATCGCTATCTCCATCGCCGCCGAGATGATCCACCTGCGCCGCACCAAACTCGTCCCCCGCAAGCGCTAATCGCATCCCCACCAATTAAGTTGCGGTGAAATACGGATTGTTTAAGCCTGTTAGGCCGCCCAACAGTCCCTATTTCACCGCAACTGCTTGTTGGGACCCATTTGTGCGGGGGAGTTGTGGAGTTGTGCAGGCAGACGAGGTTTTTCTGGAAATACGCTCCCGATGCGCGTATAGTACCGATTGTTTTGTCGGCTCCTGCTGCGTCGAGTCCAAACCGCGAAATGCCATGAGCGGCGCGGATGCAGCCAGGAGGCACGAGGACAACCCATCGTGGCCACGCCCCGTGCTTAAAACCCCAAGAAGGAGTGAACAATGGCAGAAGAGAAGTATGTGCCGCGTCTGAAGACCAAGTACAACAACGAGGTCAAGCAGCAGCTTCAGGACAAGTTCCAGTACGAGAACGTCATGATGATCCCCAAGTTTGAGAAGATCGTCGTGAACATGGGTGTCGGCGAGGCCGCTACCGATTCCAAGGCCATCGACGGTGCCGTGCGCGACCTGCGCGCCATCACCGGCCAGCAGCCGATGATCACCCGTGCCCGCAAGTCCATCGCTACCTTCCGCCTGCGCGCTGGTATGCCGATCGGCTGCAAGGTTACCCTGCGTGGCGACCGTATGTGGGAGTTCTTCGATCGTCTGACCTCCGTCGCGATTCCCCGTATCCGCGACTTCCGCGGCATCTCCGCCAAGAGCTTCGACGGCCGTGGTAACTTCTCCATGGGCGTCACCGAGCAGCTCATCTTCCCCGAGATCGACTTCGACTCCGTCGATCACCAGCGCGGTATGGACATCACTTTCGTGACCACCGCCAATACCGATGAGGAGGCCAAGGCCCTTCTGGACGCCTTCGGTTTCCCGTTCAAGAAATAGGTTCACCTGCCCTATAAGCGCCGTTCCCACAAGGGGGCGGCGCTTGGGGCGAACAATACTCTATGTGAGGAGGATATAAGTGGCTAAGACATCGATGATCGTCAAGTGCAATCGCAAGCAGAAGTTCTCTACTCGTGAGTACACGCGCTGCCAGCGCTGCGGCCGTCCGCACTCTGTGTACCGCAAGTTCGGCCTGTGCCGTGTCTGCTTCCGCGAGCTTGCACTCAAGGGCGAGCTTCCCGGCGTTAAGAAGGCCAGCTGGTAAGTCACTACCAGCGTTTCAAGCATCAGTTTGGAACAGGGAAAACGCGCTAAAAAGGCTTTGCCGTTAAGGGCGGCGAAGAACCAAGAGCACGTGTTCATCAAGAACGAAGGAGAATCTGTATGAACCTTACAGACCCGATCGCAGATATGCTTACGCGCATCCGTAACGCTAACTCTGTGAACAAGGCCACGGTCTCCATGCCGAGCAGCAAGAAGCTCGTCGAGATCGCTCGTGTTTTGCACGAGGAGGGCTACATCGAGGGCTACGATGTCGAGGACACCGTTCCCCAGAAGACTCTGCACATCACGCTTAAGTATGGTCCCAAGAAGGCTAAGGTCATCAACGGCATCCGCCGTATTTCCAAGCCGGGCCTGCGTAAGTACACTGGCGTTGCCGACATGCCCCGCGTCCGCGGTGGCCTTGGTACCGCCATTATTTCCACCAGCCATGGCGTCATGACCGACCGCGATGCTCGCAAGCACAACGTCGGCGGCGAGATCATCGCTTACGTCTGGTAATTCGCTCGGTAGGTAGAAGGAAAGGAGATCACCGTGTCTCGTATCGGTAATAAGCCTGTCCAGATTCCCGCCGGAGTCGAAGTGGCAGTCAACGGCAACAACGTTGTCGTCAAGGGCCCCAAGGGCCAGCTCGAGCTCGATGTCTTTGAGAAGCTCGCTATCAACGTCGAGGACAACGTCCTCACCGTTTCCCGTCCCGACGACGAGCGTGAGACCCGTGCCCGCCACGGCCTCACCCGCGCCCTCATCCACAACATGGTTGTTGGCGTTTCCGAGGGCTTCGAGAAGAAGCTCGAGCTCGCCGGCGTCGGTTACCGCGTGCAGCAGAAGGGCAAGAACCTCGAGTTCTCCCTGGGCTTCTCGCACCCCGTGATCGTCGAGGCTCCCGAGGGCATCACCTTCGAGGTTCCCGACAACACCCACGTGAACGTCAAGGGTATCAACAAGCAGCAGGTCGGTCAGATCGCCGCTGAGATCCGCGGCCATCGTCCTCCCGAGCCTTACAAGGGCAAGGGTATCCACTACGTTGGCGAGCACATCCGCCGCAAGCTGGGTAAGGCCGCCAAGTAGTCGTAACCGACTCACTCGCATAAGACCAGCACCCCGTCAGGTGCTGGCAAGATCAACCTTTTTAGGAGTTTACGTATGAACAAGCATAAGGCGAAGCTGGAAGGCCTCAAGCGTCGTCAGCGTCGTGTTCGCGGCAAGGTCTCGGGTACCTCCGAGCGTCCGCGTCTTCGCGTGACCCGTACTAACGCCAACATCTATGCCCAGATCATCGACGACAGCAAGGGCTCCAGCCTGACGCTCGTCTCTGCCTCGACCCTCGAGGCCGAGTTCAAGGGCACCCACACCTCGAACAAGGAGGCTGCGGAGAAGGTCGGTCAGCTCGTTGGCAAGCGCGCCATCGAGGCCGGCATCACCAAGGTCGCCTTCGATCGCGGTGGCCGTATCTACCATGGCCGCGTCAAGGCCCTCGCCGACGGTGCTCGTGCCGCCGGTCTCGAGTTCTAGGAGGTATGTAGCACATGGCTCGTAATCAGAAGCAGCAGCGCGAGGCCTCCGAGTTCGAGGAGCGCGTCGTTTACATCAACCGCGTGTCGAAGACCGTCAAGGGTGGTCGTCGCATGAGCCTCGTCGCTCTCGTCGTCGTTGGCGACGGCAAGGGCAACGTCGGCGTTGGCATGGGCAAGTCCGCTGAGGTGCCCATGGCCATCTCCAAGGCATCTCTCGATGCCAAGAAGAACATGTTCCACGTGCCGGTGACCGAGCAGGGCACCATCCCGCACGAGGTTCTCGGCCACTTTGGTGCCGGCCGCATCATCATCAAGCCCGCTGTCGAGGGTACCGGCGTTATCGCCGGCGGCGCTGTGCGTCCCCTCTTTGAGCTTGCTGGCATCAAGAACGTCCTGTCCAAGTCCCTCGGTACCGACAACGGCCTCAACATCATCAAGGCTGCCGTCGAGGGCCTCAAGGAGCTCTCCAGCCCTGAGGACGTCGCGGCTCGCCGTGGCCTGACGGTCTCCGAGATGTTCGTCGGTAAGGAGAACTAAGCATGGCTGACACCATCAAGATCAAGCAGGTCCGCAGCACCAACGGTTGCAAGCAGGACCAGGTCCGTACTGTCCGTGCCCTCGGTCTCCACAGGATCCGCGAGGTTCGCGAGATTGCTGACAACGAGTCCGTCCGCGGCATGATCTTCAAGGTCAAGCACCTTGTCGAGATTGTAGAGGAGTAGCAAATGCAGCTTCACGATCTTACTCCCGCGCCCGGTTCCACCAAGAACCGCAAGCGCGTCGGCCGTGGCAATTCTTCGGGTCACGGCACCACTTCTGGCCGCGGTCAGAAGGGCCAGGGTTCCCGCTCTGGCGGCACCAAGGGTGCCGGCTTCGAGGGTGGCCAGACTCCGCTGGCTATGCGCCTGCCCAAGCTTCCGGGCTTCCGTAACCCCCGTCGTATCGAGTACACCGCTGTTAACGTTGAGCGTCTCGAGCGTAAGTTCGAGGACGGCGCTGTGATCGACGGTGCCGCTCTTAAGGCCGCTCGCATCACCAAGAGCGAGTTCGAGCCCGTCAAGGTGCTCGGCAATGGTGAGCTCACCAAGAAGTTCACGGTCAAGGTCGACAAGGTCAGCGCTTCTGCGCAGGCCAAGATCGAGGCCGCCGGCGGAAAGGTCGAGCTGCCGTGCTAAATGGTCTTAAGAATGCTTTCCGCATCAAAGAATTGCGCGAAAAGATTCTTTTTACCATAGCTATGCTCGTCGTGTACCGCATTGGTGCGCACGTTCCTGTGCCCGGCATTCCCTTCCAGGGGATGCTGGGCCTTTTCTCGACCGATAACAATTCGGTCGCCGCAGGTGCTATGGCCCTCCTGAATCTTTTCTCTGGCGGCGCGTTGAGCTATGTGTCGGTGTTTTCGCTGGGCATCATGCCTTACATCACCAGCTCGATCATCCTCCAGATGCTCCAGGCCGTTGTGCCTTCCCTGCATGAGCTTGCCCGCGAGGGCGAGGTCGGTCAGACCAAGATTACGCAGTATTCGCGTTACCTCACCCTGGCTCTGGCAATCCTCAACTCCGTGGGTTACCTCTTCCTCTTTAAGAGCTTCGGCATCAGCTTTAATGGTGCCGGCGCTCCCGAGATCATCTTCGACCTCATGATCGTCGGCACGCTCACCGCGGGCGCCATGCTGATCATGTGGATTGGTGAGCTCATCACCCAGCGCGGTATCGGCAATGGCATGTCGCTGATCATCTTTGCGAACATCATGGCCGGTCTGCCGCAGGCTATCTTCTCCAGCACCGAGGGCAATGCCGGTGGCATCATCACCATGGTGATCATCTGCGCCATCATCCTGCTGGTTATCCCGCTGATTGTTTTCCTTGAGCGCGGCCAGCGCCGCATCCCGGTCTCCTACGCTAAGCGCGTCGTGGGCCGTCGCATGATGGGTGGCCAGACCACCTACCTGCCCATCAAGGTCAACACCGCGGGCGTCGTGCCGATCATCTTCGCTTCGGCGCTGCTGTACTTCCCGGCCCAGATTGCCGTGTTCTTCCCCGGCATCGGCTGGATCCAGGCAGTTGCCTCCGCGCTTTCGACCGGTTGGCTCAACTGGGTGCTTAACGTTGTCCTCATCGTGTTCTTCGCGTACTTCTACACCTCCATGGTGTTCAACCCCGATGACACGGCCGACAACCTTAAGAAGCAGGGCGGCTTTATTCCGGGCGTCCGTCCGGGCAGGGCTACCGCGGCCTACATCAAGAACGCGCTCAACAAGATTACGCTTCCCAGCGCTGTCTTTTTGGCGCTCATCGCCATCGTGCCTTCGATCATCTTCTCTTTCACGGGTAACCATCTGATCCAGGCATTTGGCGGCACGTCCATCCTCATCATGGTCGGCGTCGTGCTCGACACGGTCGATAAGCTCGAAGGCCAGATCAAGATGTATGATTACGATGGATTCTTTAAATAGGCTAGAGGAGGATTGCTCATGAACCTCGTATTGCTCGGAGCTCCGGGTGCCGGTAAGGGCACCGTTGCACAGGAGCTCGTCGCCGAGTTTGGCGTCGCTCACATTTCCACGGGCGACCTGCTGCGTGCTGCCGTTAAAGGTGGCACCGAGCTTGGTATTCAGGCTAAGAAGTACATGGACGCTGGCGAGCTCGTTCCCGATCAGCTCGTGATCGACCTTGTCAAGGAGCGCCTTGCCGCCGATGACGCCCAGCAGGGCTTCATCCTCGACGGCTTCCCGCGCAATACCGCTCAGGCTGTGACGCTCGATTCCGAGCTCTCCGCCATGGGTCGCGAGATCGACTGCGCCCTTCTGGTCGACGTGGCCCCCGAGGTCATCATCGATCGTCTGTCTTCGCGTCGCACCTGCCGCGCCTGCGGTTACACCGGCACCGCTGCCGATGCTACCTGCCCCAAGTGCGCAGGCGAGATGTATCAGCGCGACGACGACAAGCCCGAGACCATTAAGAACCGTCTCGACGTCTACGAGAAGTCCACGAGCCCGCTCGTCGACTACTATCGTGGCCAGGGTCTGCTCAAGTCGGTCAACGGTGACCAGGCTCGTGAGACCGTGTACGGGGATGTCAAAGAGGCTCTCGGTCTATGATCAGGATTAAGTCTGCAACGCAAATCGAGCAGATGAAGAAGGCAGGAGCGCTATCTAAGATGGCGCTCCGCCACGTTGGAGCCATGGTGCGCCCCGGCGTTTCGACTTTTGAGCTCGATCAGCTCGCGGAGCAGATTATCCGCATGCATGGTGGCACCCCGGCCTTTAAGGGTTACGGCGGGTTTCCCGGAACCATTTGCGCATCGATTAACGATGCCGTGGTACACGGTATTCCCAACCCCGACATGATCCTGCGCGATGGCGATATCATCTCCATCGATACGGGAGCCGTTGTCGACGGTTGGGTCGGCGATAACGCTTGGACGTTTTTCGTCGGCACCCCCACGCCCGA
>URVZ01000049.1 GCA_900551365.1 uncultured Collinsella sp. | reverse complement strand
TATGCCTTGGCATCGTATGTTTGAGATAGGAGTGAAGTTCAAATGAGAGAACAGATGATTTATAATCCTGGCATTTACCAATTAAGAGAAGATGCTCTTAAAAGAATGTTAGATATTATTTATAACCAAAAGACAGCACAGTCTGGACAAACAGTATTTTTTGGAGATTCTATTATAGAGTTTTATGATATGAATCAATATTTCCCAGAAAAGACTATTTATAATTGTGGTATTGCAGGGGCTACAACAGATGAATTGTTATGGATTGTAGATGAAGCAGTTATTAAATATAAACCTGCTCAGGTTTTATTACATGTAGGGACAAATGATCTTGGTAACACAGTGACACATTCACCCCGTCAGATTGCCTCGAATATTCAGATGTTAGTAAGTATAATACAGAAGAACTTACCTAATTGTCGTATTACTATTCTTTCACCATTACCTTGTGATGAAGATATTCAAGGATATCCTCATGCGCGTGGTATACGTTCAAATGCATTTCTAAAAGATATTTATGAACATTTTGTGGAGTATCTAGGTGATAGTGTTAATTACATTAATGCATTTGATTCATTTGTAAACAAAAAAGAATTATTACTTGAAGATGGCCTTCATCCCAATGAGAAGGGCTATCAGCTCCTTACGCATATCATCAATGATTCTATGATTTTGTGATAGAATAGTTTTGGGTGATAATATGGATAATTATTTAAAAAGTACAAAAACGATGATTGAAGAGAAATATGATAGTTTTACACAAGTAGAAAAAGTGATTGCGGACTATTTTCTTCATGGAACAATAGAAGATTTTTCTAGTAAGGCTGTTGCTTCCACAATATATGTTTCAGAAGCGTCTTTATCTCGATTCTCAAAGAAATTAGGTTTTAGTGGCTATAGAGAGTTTGTTTTTTCTTTTAATGCGAATATGAAAGAAAATAAGCGTTTAGATCAATTAACATCATTTTCTATACATAAATATCAGGAAGTATTGGAACAGACTTATCAGATAGTGGATAATAATCAGATTATACGTATCGCAAAGCTTCTTGATTCAAAAAAAAGAGTGGTAGCCCAGGCGCGCGCCGGCGCGGTCGATAGCCACGAGCGGCACGACAACCATGTCGAGCTCGGCGGCGGGCACGATGGGGAAGTGGTCGCTGTCGACGTCCGTGGCTGCGAAAGCCTGCGTAGGGTAGGCGATAAACGGGGCCTCGGACGCATCGCCGGCAGAGACTGCCCGCATGCACATGCGCTGGCCACAAGCCATGGCGTCTGTTGCCGAGAGCATGCACGGATAGGCTACGCGCCAGCCACGCACGACGGCCGCGGCGGCAAACGCGGCAGGGTCGACTTCGGAACCCATGGCGGCATAAACGGCAACGGTGCGTTGGCCCGCAGTGCCGCTGGACTCCATCAGCTCAACAAGCCGCGCGCAGATAGCGGCGGACTTCGCCGCCCGAACATCCAAATCAATAGCATTGCGCCGGGCAATCACCGCCCGCCGCAACTCAGCCTTATCCATCCCAGCCTCATCTCCCAAACCTTCCAAAAAGGGACAGGTTTATTTTGGCAGGTTTTATCTGGGCAAACGCGATATGGGCAGTAAAGCCACCGCAAATATGCCTGTGAACTGCGCCCTTTGTCGTTGTTTGGGCCTATGCGTTAATGCTATAACGCCGCAGCGATTGCTTCAGTCACAAACTTGTTGAGTGACTCACCCTTCTTTGCCGCTGCCAGCGCTGCTTGCTTGTGGAGCTCAGGGCCCGTTCTTACGTTGAACGACCCCTTAAAAGCCCGCTCGGGTTCCTTGCCCTTCTCGGCGCAAAACTCAAGGTAATCGTCGACGGCGTCGTGGAAGCATTGCTCCACTTCTTCAGCCGTGGAGCCTTCAAATATGATTGCGTCCCTAATGCCGGTGACCATACCTGTTAGCACATGCTGTTCGGCATCGAACTCGACTGGGGCGAAATAACCCTTGTATGCCAAAACGTTACTCATGACTACCTCCGACATCTTGCAGAAATCGAACGATGTTTCGAATGGTCCCCGCTGTCAATTCGTCAGATGGATGTGGCGCGTGCATTACGAACATCCTGCCATCCGATGGCCTGTAGAAGCGAACGCGCGATCCGGATGTCTTGCCTTTGTTGTCCATTTCAAAGCCATATGAAGCCATGACTTTTAAAAAATCGGTATACCGATACGTCGAAGGGCAGCTAAGCAGTTGGGCGATGAGTTTATCGGTTCGAGTCATCCCGCCTCACATTCTGCAACTATATCCTAGTTGCAATTTAAGTCCGATGCAAGCACCCCTACTATAGAACATGTGTACGTATAGAACAAGTGTTCGAACCACCACAAAGGTGCCTGTCCCCTTTGTGGTGGTTTGGCTCCCGCTTGGCTTTGTTGCGCAACAAGGGCTGCATTTTTGGGTTTACCTTCATGGTGGAAGGAATGAACCGAAAGGAGCCCGTCATGTTTTGTCGCTCGTGTGGCACGCCGCTTGTCGACGACGCCCTCTTTTGCCCCGTATGCGGCGCGCCCGTAGCACACGACCAGGTCGCGGCCACGCAGCAACCCCAGCCTGCCACGCCCGCTCCTGGGCAATACGTGCCCGTGCAGCAGCCCGTGCGGCGCAAGCGTTCCAAGAAGCCCCTCATCGCCCTTGCCGCGGTGCTTGCCGTGGCGGCGGGCATCGGCGGCGGTGCGCTGTTCTACTTTACGCAGATCGCGACCACGCCTATCGACGAGAAAATCTTTCCGGACAGCGGCATGCGTGCGCTTGTCTCGACCAAGTACGACACTAACGGTGACGGCCGTATCTCACGCGACGAGGCCAAGGCGGTGACGTCGATCGAGCTGGACGGCGTTACGTCAACGCAGGGTCTGGGCAAGGTGTTCCCCAACGTTACCAGTGTGGAATACGGTGGGGATAAACTCGTCAACCTGGACCTCTCGGGCTGCGGCGACCTTAAGACCGTCGAGCTTAACTCGGCGAGCAACGTCACCGTCGTTAACCTGGACGGTTGCGACAACATCGAGAAGCTCGACCTTTCAAATGCCGGGGAGCTCAAAAGCGTCGATCTTTCGGGTAAAAAGAAGCTCGCCACGTTGGCACTGCCGCAGGATACGAAGGTTGGCGGCATTAAGGACACGCAGCTCGACGAGCTGTGGCTGCCGGTGTCCTATGAAGGCACCGATAAATCGGACCAGTACGGCGATATCTACGAGATCGAGCGCGATGAAAACGGCTACGTCACGGGCTTCACGTCTGCCGTCAAGCAAGGTGGCGGTGTAAGCTACAGCGTCGAGCACGATGAGTCGCATCGCATTTCGGAGATTGAGGAAGATCTGGCGGGCGGTTACGAGAACGTCAACACGTTTACGTACGACGCCGACGGTAACGTCACGCGCATCGACTGCGATGCCGACATGAGCGATTCGTCGAGCACCACGACGTTTACCTACGACGCGGACGGAAACCTGATCAACAAGACGACCCATGCGGGTTACGGCGAGAGCGCGAGCACGTATGTCTACCAGGACGGCAACATGGTGACCAACACCGATACCAGCCCGGCCAATCCTCGGACGGTCGTGTATTCGTACGGATACGACAAGGATCGCGTGACGTCCTTTACGCTGGACTGCCAGGGCGACACGGTGGGAACTACGTGGACGATTACCGCGGGCTACGAGTATGGCAAGGACGGCAACATTTCGCGTATCTCGCCTGTGGCATATGACTCGCACGGCAACGACTACGGCTCGCTGAACTCGTACGCAGCGGTGGATTATTCGTACAGCGACGGAAAGCTCGACAGGATCGATTCCGAGCGCGGCGGCTATGCGGAGTTCTATTACGACGAGTACGGCAACCTGACGTCGGTCGACGAGTATGCCGGACGCGGTTCGGATGCCGAGTTTGAGTTTGAGCACGAGGTCGAGTACCAGCGCTACTTCTGTAACAAGCACGAGAAGAACAAGCCGGAGGAGTGGATTCGTCTGGATGCAGAGTACGACGTCGACCAGGGTAGCTGGAGCAACGACTCCGATTATGGTCGTGAGTGCTTTGCAACCATGTACGAGCTCAATCCGTTAGAGGCCAGGCTGAACCCGTTTATCAAGTAGCGGCCCACTCGCAAACCACCACAAAGGTGCCTGTCCCCTTTGTGGTGGTTTTGCTTGACTGCGGCTAGGCCAGCAGGTCGACTACGTTGAAGCCGGCGTTGCTCTTGGCGATGACGTCGCGGCCGCCAAAGACGCAGGTGGGTGACTCGGCTGCGATGCGCGTTACGTCGGCGCCGAGCGAGCGAAGCTCACCGGGCGTGGCGGCGAGCATCTGGGCGCGGCGCTCCTCGCGCGCATGCGGATCGAGCCCGGCCAGGTAGGTCGTGTTGCGGCGCTTGGTGAGCGCGTACGGCTTCACCGGCGCGTCCATGCCGCTCACGCAGCTCACGATAAAGCCCTCAAAGGCGGCCTCGTCGGGATCAAAGCTGCCGAGCCATTCGCCCGCGCGCGCCACGCGCTCAATCGAGGGGTCGATTGCCGGGTCGCGGTAGGTGTAGAACGCCGTCTGACGCTCACCGGCCGCGCGGAATCCGCAGCCGTACGCACCGCCCTTCACGCGGATCTCGTTCCACAGATAGTCGTAGGAGAGCGCGTTGGCGGCAACCGCCCAGGCGCCCGTCACGTCGATGCCCAAGCGACGCGGGTCGCACGCGCTTGCCGCAAAGCAGATGTCGCTGGGGATGACAAAGGCCTCGTGGCGGTCGCGCGGCGTTGGCACCACGAGCGCGTTGCGGCCGGCATCGGTGCCGTCGCCAGCGCCCAGTCCCAGGTCGCCCGCGGCATCCCAGTACGCGTCAAAGTCCTCGTCGCTGCCGGTAAAGCTCACCAGGCAGCCATCGGCCACAAAGATGCGGCCTGCCAGCTCGGCAAGCTTGGTACGCAACCCGTTCACGCGCTCGTCAAAGTGGTCGAGCAGGTCGCGCAGGAACAGATAGAAGTCCACGCCCGAAAGCTGCTCGCGCACCACGGCCGAAGGCGAGCTGTAGCTCATCGCGCGACCGAGCGCCGCCGAGTGGCCGTTGTTGATAAAGCCCTGCTCAAGCCCAATGCGAATCTGTGTGAGCACGTCGCGCACGCGGTCGGCGTCGGCATCTGCCAAAAGCGTGCTCGACCACACCTCGCGCGGCAGGCTTGCCAGTGCGTCGATCTTTTCGGACAGGGCGCCGGCGCTCACCAGCAGGTAGGGGCGCACGTCGTCCACGTCGGGCTGCGTCATGACCTCGGTCGTAAAGCTCAAAAAGCCGAGCTTGCCGGCGAGCAAGTTGTCGAGCTCCTCGGCCGAGTGCTCGCGCGTGGGCAGCTGCTTGAGCAGGCGGCAGAGCAGCGTCACGTAGGGCAGGTCCTCAAATGCGACGCAGCTCAGGTCGAAATACTGCATGGCGTAGGCCAGGCGGTTGGTGGGGATGTCGTGGCGCAGGCAGGGGATGGGCGCAGTCGTGTCTACGACCAGCGGAGGCTCGGGGCGCGCCTCGCCAATGTCGGACACGCGCAGGCGCGGCAGCGTGGCCTTGGCCTCGGGCGTGTCCTCGGCCTCCTGCGCGGCACGCAGCGCAGCTGTGCGCTCGACCACGTCGGCCAGCTCGGCATCGGTCATGGCATCGCGCTTGGCTGCCAGCTCGGCGGCCTCGGCGATCTCCGCGCCCTCGGCGGCGTCCACCGGCACCAGCTCGACCAGTGCCATGTGATCGTTCTGCAGCACCAGCTCGCGCAGCAGGTCCTCAAAGTAGCTGCCGTCCAGGTCGCCGCGCAGCTCCTCATACACTGGACCGTACTTGAGCGCCAGCGTCGCGGCGTCGTCATCGTAGAGCCATGTGCTCAGCGCGTCGCACGCAATGGCCACGCCGTCGGCGATACCGTAGTCGCGCTGGCGCAGGTCGTATTCGTTGCTGCTGATGATGGCTTCCAGGCGCTCGCGCGGAACGCCATGCTCGCATAGGTCGCGGCAGGCGTCCTGGAACACGCGACGCAGCTCGCGCGCCACGCCGGGCTGCGCGTTTTGCAGCATGATGAGCTCGTAGGGCTGCAGGCTCTCGGCCGCGGTGTAGCTCACCACGTTGCCGCCCAGGCCGGCGGCCAGAATGGCCTTCTTAACCGGCGCTTCGTTGGAACCCAGCAGTGCTTCAAACAGGATATCCGCCGCGATCGTGCGTTTGCGGTCGAGCGCGCTGCCCAGCACCAGGCCCAAGCCCACCAGGGCGTTCTCGGGTGTAGTGGCCATCTCGACGCGCTTGTACTCGCAGGTCACGGGTGCCTGCACGCCCAGCGGATTGGGCGCCAGCGCGGACGGGTCCTCGCCGGCGGCAACGGCGGCGTCCATGCGGCGGCTCGCGGCACTCGACTGCGACAGATAACGCTCGTCCAAAAAGGCCAGGGCGCGGTCCACGTCCAGGTCGCCGTAGAGCGTTATATAGGAGTTGGAAGGATTGTAGTGGCGTGCGTGCGTATCCAGGAACTGCTCGTAGGTGAGCGCGGGAATCGCACGCGGGTCGCCGCCGCTCTCGTGCGCATAGGCGGTGTCGGGATAGAGCGCGGCGTTGACAGCATCGTCCAGCACGCTCATGGGATCGGACAGCGCGCCCTTCATCTCGTTGAACACCACGCCGTTATAGCGCAGGGTGCCCTCGCGCAGGCTCGCGGAGCCGCCCTCGCCATCGCCCTCGGCGTCCTCCGGCAGGTCCAGCTCGTAGTGCCAGCCCTCCTGCTCAAAAATGGTGGACTTGGTGTAGATGGCCGGGTTGAACACCGCGTCCAGATACACGTCCATCAGGTTGTACAGATCCTGCTCGTTGGTGGTGGCAACGGGGTAGATGGTCTTGTCGGGGTAGGTCATGGCGTTGAGGAACGTCTGCATGGAGCTCTTGATCAGGTCGACAAATGGCTCCTTGACGGGAAACTTGGCCGATCCGCACAGCACCGAGTGCTCAAGAATATGGAACACGCCGGTGGAATCGGCCGGCGGCGTCTTAAAGCCAATGGCGAAGGCCTTGTTTTCGTCGTCGCACGCCAGGTACAGCAGGCGAGCGCCCGAGGCGGTGTGGCGCAGCACGTAGGCGTCCGAGTCGAGCTCGGGCACGGTCTCGCAGCGCTCGACGGCAAAACCGTGACAGATGGTACCGGGCACCAGCAGTGCGGCAGCAGCGGCGCGCGGGTCGGTTGAGGTGGTGGACATATGCAGTCTCCTTTGACGCCCCAGCGGGGGCGAATCGAGTCGAATCCCCGAGAGTATACCCATATGGGGCCGCGGCTCTGCGGCGAACTGAAGACGATGCTGGCGGATTGGGCAAAGGCCCCGCGTGACCGCCGCGCGAGCGTGGAAACTTGGACGCCTATCGAATGAGAGTGGATTTTCGGACGGAATCAGCCTCAAAACGCCCAAAAACCGTCCAAAAATCCACGCCCGTCCATCACTCACGTATCTCTCATCTCTCATCCGTCACTAATACGAGAGATAGCAGAAAGACGAGAGATAAATATGAGAGATAACAATGCTGCAAGGTGGCTGGGGGATCGAGTCAAAGTTCCCGTATACATGCGTTTACCTGCGCGAACGTGATTTGATTGAACCGATAACGGCATTTTTGTTTCTCATCTCTCACTCATCTCTAATGTGAGAGATAAATGAGAGACGAGAGATAATTACGAGAGATAGCTGAGAGATAGACAGACAGACGGTTTGTCGGGGACATGTATTGCTGTCAGATTGATGCTGCGTGCGGAGCAGCTGCACTGACGCCCACTCCCCGCATCGCGCCATTTCGCGCGCTGTGCAACGAAACCTGCGGCAAAGCAGTTACGATAGCCCAATGTGCATCGCGCACGACGATGATATCGGCGCCCGCGACTGGGGGAGAATACATGGCAGAGCAGCAGATAACGCTGGGGACCAAGCTTCAGGCGGCATTCGACGTGCCCATGGGCTAAAAAACCGACTTCAACATGCTTGCCACGTACAAAGAGGACCTGGACGAGGCGTACTTCCTTATGAGCGCACCCATGCTCGCCGGCAAGCCGCTGCTCATAGACGAAAACCAAAAGCTGCTGCTGCAGTATCAGGTGGGCGATGTGGACAAATACACCGTGGTCATTTGGCTGGACGGCGACGACCCGGAGTGCGTGGACAAGATCATCGGCGGCGCGGTGGAGTTCGGTTTTGACTTTGATTCGTCCGAGACCGACGATTCGAGCCTGTTCGTTAAGTTCGTGCAGGATATTGCCGACACCCTCACCGGCAATGACCCCATTAGTGCGAGCGGCAACGAGGCGCCCGATTACTACAAGGAACACAACGTGACCCGGAGTAACCGTCGCAACCAAAAGAACTCACCCACAGGGGACGGGAACAAGTAGGACGAACAAGCGCCGGGCCGGAAGTGATTCCCCGGCCCGGCGCTTTTGCGGGCAGATTGAGACAACGGACTGAATTGGCGTTTGGACGGCGGCGTATGTTATCCGTCGCATGACCTCGCTGCCGTATTTCTAAATGTGGCTGCCGCTTGGTGGTTTGAGATCTTGATCGCCCTAATGAGTGGTGATCTAATTTCGCTTAAGCACATTTAGGATGGAGTGGCGTATGGGCATCACGTTCGACAGATCAGAGTTTAATGCGGATATCACATCAAAGATGGACGATATTCGTGAAAACTATTTGGATGATGGCGAAGGGGATGATGTCGCCTTCGCCTATACCGTTGCGGCCGTTTTTGAAGGCGAAGATATTCTTTCCGATGAGAATAGCCTTATCTATACCGATGGGGCCAATGACCACGGTGTTGATTTTTACATTGCGCGCGATGATGGCTACACGTTCTATCAATGCAAATCGTGCAATCTGGATAATTATCCAGAGGGAAAAGTGTTTGACGCAACACCTGTTAATGAGTTGCAAGAAGCTGTTGAGTTTATTACTTCGGATAATGATGCTGGTTCGAACGCCGGTGTGAGAAAACTGAAGCAGGGATATCAATTCAAAAAGGCTAATTGCATCTTAACTGCCGTGCTTGCGCTTGAGGGTAGACTCAGCGACTCTGCAAGAAGGCGTTTTGAGGAGGTACGTTCTCAAAAAGCCAATGAGGGAATAAATATCTGTCTTTACGAGGAGAATGATATTTACGATTGTTGGCACAGAAATGATGAGGTTGCCAACCGAACCCATATCGAGTTAAAGCTGACTACGCGTGATATTAATGATTGCGTTATATGGCAAAACGGCTGGTTCTGCGCTGTCTTGGATGTCAAACCGTTAATTGACGCTATTGCAAAATACGGATATGACTTGTTTGACATGAATGTTCGATCAACGTTGAAGGGGTCGAACGTGAATGCGGCAATCAAGAAGCAGCTGTCGACTGAAAAGGGTAGAAAGCGTTTCGTCCATCTTAACAATGGAATCGTGATTACCTGCAACAACTATGTGAAGCCAAGTCAAGGGGACAGGAAGCCTTCGATTAAGGTGGCTGATGCCCAAGTAGTGAACGGCTGCCAGACCCTGAGCACTATTTTTGACTTTTACATGGCATCTAACGATAGCGTGAAAGAGAGCATCTGTTCCGATGTGAAGATCATTGCTAAGGTCTTAAATAGCAGTACGGCAAATCAAGATGAGCTGCTCGACGACATCATCGTCGCATCGAATCACCAGAACCCAATGAATGATCGCAATCTAAAGTCCAATTCTGCCGAGCAGCGAAAGCTGCAGTCTTCTTTCTATAAAGACCCACTTAAAAAAGAGATGCGTTATTTCTATATCAGGAAGGACGGAGAACTCGATTCCTTCCTTCAGTCGAACAAGCGTGAGCCAAAGAAAAGTTACTTCGAGATTAAGGGATCGACGAGAAGGGGCAAGAATCGTTACAGGCATATCGATAACGAAGACCTGGCAAAAATCTGGTGGGCATGGATCGGAAACGCTCCTAAAGCCAATGCTGGCGGAGTTAAGTACTTTCGAGACCCGGAGTATTCCTCCGTGTTTGCGAAGAGGCCTTCTCCTGCCCTCTGGGAGCAAATGAAAAAGCCCAACTTTAGCTATAAAGCCGATTTACTTGAGGACGGACAGCCCACTCAATATCAATTGCTATTGGCAATGGCGGTCGGGCGCTATCTTGAATACCGCGTCAAGCCTGTTGGGACGACGAAGCTGAAAAACGAGGCTCTGGCAAGGCTTGAGGATACTGGTGTTGTCAGCCCGAGGGCGACTCAACAGGAGAAACTCATCGCACTAAATGAAGATAATGACTTTTTGTTTGGTGTTTGGAAGGCACAGATGGCATTGTCGGTTGCTGAAATTGGATCATTTTTGCTTTGCAATAAATATGGAACCCTCGATTCTGATACATGCAAACGCCTTCTAGACCTCAATGATGTTTCATTTTGGCTGAAGAAGGGCATGGATAAATCTGTCATCGAAGACTCTGACATTACTGAAGGGCCCAACCGCTTGCTCGTTCCGCTATATGAGCTGGTTAATCAGGGGCTTCGGGGTTTCCTGAAGGACAACAAGAGGCTAATTCTGGGCCAGAGCAGACCAAAGATGTATCTGGGAAGGCGCGAGAATCTTATCGAAATTAAGAAAGAGTGTCTTGAAAGAAACGAACTGTATAGAGAAGACAAGTTTGAATTTAAGCCAAGCGGCCGTTCTTATCTTGAGGCATTTCCAGAGGTTTAGTGGGCGTCGGACCGGGAGTGATTCCCCGGCCCGACGCTTTTGTTATGCCGAGGTTTTGTCGTCGGAAGCGGTGGCTGCTGAGGCTCCGTCCAGCAAGAACAGCCGTAGAGCGAGCTTGATCGCGTAGCCCGGCTTGACCTGCGCCGCGTCTCCCGAGCGCTCGCCGAGGTCGCTGCAGTAGGTGTAGACGTCACGGATCAGGTCCGCGCCCGAGAGCGTGAACATGTAGCCCGCGTCCGAAAGCGCGTTGGGCGCTGTAGGCAGCCCCGCAGCTTGGCAAAAACTCGCAAGGTCGGGGTCCATGACAGCCTCGTAGTCGATCGCGGTGCCACGGTCCTGAGCGGTCTGCTCCTGCTTGCGGGTGTACGACAATGCCGCCGCCAGTACAAAGCTGGGCGTGGGCGCATTGACGTCGTCGGTGGTGGCGACGAGCTTACCGGCCGCTTGCGTGACCAGCCAGGCGACTTCGCGCTGACAACGAACGGCCTTGCGCGTCACCGGCTTGATCGATCCGGACGAAACGCTTCCCTTGGGTTGGTTTGCGATAGCCATAGGGGTCTCCCAATAAACAGCCGCCATATGCAGGCAGAAATTACACGTGCTACATCCAGTATACCGAGTGGGGAAGGGACGGGAAGTTCGATTTCTCGGAATCACAACGTCGGGTGGAAGTCGTTGCTCCGTATTAGGCAGGTGCTGTCCGTTGCAGCCTAATCATGTCGATTGATCGGATCGTGCCGCGCCGCAGCGAGAACTACACGATCCTGCCATCCTCTCCTCAACAGCTAAAACGGGAAAGGAAGGACCATGGGATGGCGAAGCGATATCGCGCGAGGCGTGTATGGAAATCTATCGCGAGCGTTAATGGACCGGAACCTGTTCCCGCTAGTCGAGGCGACCTGCAGCCAAATCCATCTGCCGTGCCCAAGCTGCGGCGCAGGCCTTCCATGCCTAGAGATCAGTTACATCGACGTCCGCGACAAACACGCTGCCGACCCGCGGGCTCGAATAGGCCTGCGTCTTCCAGTCTATCCTCAGCAATGCCCAACTTGCGGATGTGCTATTACCTATGATGATGCGGAGCCATAGCTTCGAAGACTGAATATCTAGTCGGGCAAACCCGGTGATTCGACATTTTCTGCGTTACACAAACAGCTCAGCTACCTGCGCATACTCGATTTTCGAGGAAGTTCGGACTCGATTTTCGAGTTTTGCCCTACAGATAAATCCCCTCGAGCAGGCTCTTGTGGAACTCGGCGTGATGGTCACGTGCCCAGGTAAAGAGCGCCTGGTCAAAGTCGGTGCGCGTGGCCGGGACGCCAAATACGCCGGCAACTTCGACGCGCACAAACTCCAGTGCCGGCAGCTTGTTGATGGCAGTGAGGGCAAATGGGGACGAGGGCTCCTCGAACAGATAGCGGCTGCCTTGCAGCGCGTCGCAACTGGTGCACGTGTTGCCGAGCGACGGGGCTTTGGAGGCTCGCGCGCCTACGGGCTTGTAGCCGCAGCGCTTATGAAGGTAGTCGCGGATCTCGCCCGGCACGCAGCCAAGAGCGGGCACGATGGCGAGTGCGTTGGCGTTGGCCGTGTCGATGGCAATGTGCCCGGCTTCGTTGGGCGCGTGCGCGATGGCGATGCTCTCGTCGTTATCGGTTCGATAGGGAATGCCGAAGGCCGCGACCGAGGTCTCTTTGTGACACTTCCAGCATTCGCGCTTGCCCAGTACTAGATATATATACGGCGCTGAGGGGTCGGATCGGTCAACACCGGGCAGCCACTCGGCAAAGGGCTCGGGGTTGACGCCGCTGGGTACATACCAGATCTTCTTGGTCCGGTCCCATTTGGCGCCCAGCGCCTTGGCTTCTTCTTTGTGCGAAAAGGGGACATCGAGCTCGGTGCGCATGGCGGCTCCTTGGTGCTGCAGGTGCAAGTGGCTCAAGGATACCGCAGGGCGCAGACATCGCGGCGTTTTGCTGAGAAGTTGCGGCTCGGATGGGTTCGAGACGTGTTGGTCTCGGCCTCGGTGACTATTGGGGCGGTTTTGATTGACTGCGGAGTCAGCCGGGATAGGCACTTGGGTCGCTGACGCGGTTTTGTGTATGGGCAGGGTGGTTGCTTGGGCGGTTGGAGCTGCCAGCTGATTTGGCGACATAAAACAAAACAGCCCAGAGGACATAGCCTCTGAGCTGCGAACATTTGGTGGGCGTTAGAAGATTTGAACTTCTGACCTCTTCCGTGTCAGGGA
>URVZ01000048.1 GCA_900551365.1 uncultured Collinsella sp. | reverse complement strand
CCCAGTTCTCGCCGTGCTCCTTCTCAAAGGTGTCGAGCAGGCTGTAGATGCCGGCCGATACAAACAGATACTCCTGCTTCAGGCGCAGCAGACGGCCGTGCTCGCCGGCGTCGTTGGGGTAGAGGATGGCGCTGATGGCCTCGGCCTCGGCGCGCTCGGCTCCTATGAGCATCTGCTCGCGGGCGCGCATGACGCCGCCGACGGAAAGCCCCAGCTCGGCGCAGGCGTCGAGCAGCTGCTCGCCGTCGTCGAAGAGCTCCTCGGCGCTCACGCCGGGCCCCACGACCGCGCCTGCGCCCGAAAGCGAGATGAACGTGGCAAAGTCCACGTTCTCCAGGCCGCGCGCCATCGCGAGCACGTCCTCGGCGGGCTCCCCGTCCGTCTCGAAGACGGAGTAGGCCTGGCCGCCCCTCTCGGTGCGGTACGTGCGGCAGAAGGCGATGTTCACGTGCGCGTAGGCGAGCAGGTTCGTGAGCGCGGCGAGCACGCCCGGCACGTCGCGGTGCGAGACGAACAGCGTCGAGAAGCGCCCGGTCACGCTCACGCCGACGCCATTGATGCGGCTGATGCGCACCTTTCCGCCGCCCAGGCTCTCGCCGCGCACGGTTGCCACGGCGCCCGAGTCGCTCTCCATGTGGATGTCGACGGTGTTCGGGTGCATGGTGGCATCGTCGCCGGCAACCACGAAGGAGTACTCGAGGCCCTCCTCGCGGGCAAGCTCGAAGGCATTGCGGATGCGCTCGTCGTCGGTGGCCAGCCCGAGCGCGCCGGCCACGAGCGCGCGGTCGGTGCCGTGGCCGCGGTAGGTGTGCGCGAAGCTGTTCCACAGCGTGAAGGTCACGCGGGCCAGACGCCCCTCGACGAGCGAGGACGCCACCTGGGCGCACCTCAGGGCGCCCGCCGTGTGGGAGGAGGAGGGGCCGACCATAATGGGCCCGAGAACCTCGAAGGCCGAGGTCGTCGCCAAAGTCTGGGGCTTTCCCGCCATCGCCTATCCCTCAATCTTCCGGTCGGCGGAACCGGACCCGGCGTCGGCGGCCGCGGCCTCGACGGCGGCGACCTTCGTGCGGTACGCCGCGGCGATGATGTCCACGCAGCCTTGGCGCCCGAAGCGCGCGCGGTTGACGACGAGGTCCTTGTTGTCGTGCAGGCCGCACTTGCCCTTCGAGTAGCGCTCGTAGAACGCCTCGCGGCCGCGCTGCATCTTCTTCACGAGCTTCTTGGCCTTCTTTGCGTCCCAGCCGCGCTTGGCGCGCACGATCTCGACGCGGGCGTCTAAGGGCGCGGTGACGAGCACCGCGATGCGGTTCGGGTTGTCGCGAAGGATGTAGTCGGCCAGGCGCCCCTCGATGATGCAGCTCTGGCAACCGAGCTCGTGGACCACCTCGACCACGTGGGCAAAGAGCTTGTCGGCGCTCGAGCGGGCGTCCATGCGGTCGGGCAGGAAGGCGAAGAGCTCGGCCGCGACCTGCTCGTCGTAGGCGGCGGCGTCGCTCACGCTGGAGCCGGCGCGCTCGGAGGCGCGGACCAGCAGCTCGTTGTCGTAGAACGGGATGCCGAGCTCGAGCGAGAGCATCATGCCGATCTCATGGCCCTCGGCACCGAAGTCGCGGGCAATGGTGATGACGACGGGGTACGCCTCCACATCCGGGGAGACGGCGTCGAAGTCGATGGACATAGCGGACCTCCTTGTGGCCGATGCACGGCTGATAAACGAAGGCGGGCGAAGGGCTTGCCCCCTCGCCCGCCAAAACAATACTACGCGGCGGCAATGCGGCGCTGGTAGATTCGGACAAGCAGCGAGATTCCGAAGTTGAGCGCGAAGTACAGCAGGAAAACGAAGCCGTACAAAAGAAGGACCTGGCCCAGGTTGGACGTCGTGGCCATGATGACCTTCGTGCAGTACATGAACTCGGCGACGTTGATGCCCGCGAGGTAGGACGAGTCCTTGATCACGGTCGTGCACTGCGAGAAGAGCGCGGGCACGATGGTGCGGAAGGTCTGCGGCAGGATGACCAGGCGCATGCCGGCGAAGAAACCGAAGCCCTGGGACTGCAGCGCCTCGAACTGGCTCTTTGGGATCGAGTTGAAGCCGCCGCGGATGATCTCGGCCATGACGGCCGAGGTGAAGATCGTGAAGGCGAGGACCGAGATCACGACGTCGTTGCCCTTCACCGTGAAGTAGATGAAGAGGATCCACAGGAGGTTCGGCGTGCAGCGGAAGAGCTCGATGTAGGCGCTCACGATGACGCTGACGAATTTGAGCTTGCCCGTGCAGTACTGCTTCGCCATGGCGAGCACGGTTCCGACGAGGATCGAGAACACGATGGCGAGCGCCGAGATCTCGATGGTCTTGCCGAAGCCCATCATGATGAAGCCGAGGTTGGTTGCGTTGAAGATCTCCATCGGCTACGCCTCCTTCGCGGGCTCGGCGGCCACGTCTGCCGCGCCGGGGATGTCCTTGGCGCGCGGGCGGCGCTTGCTGCGGCGCTCAAGATACTGGACGAGGACCGCGAGCGGGAAGCAGATGATGAAGTACAGCAGGCAGCACATGATGTAGCCCTGCAGGTAGCCGTAGGTGCTCACGTAGTTGTCGGCGTTGTACATGAGGTCGCCGCCGGCGATAAGGGCGAGCACCGAGGTGTTCTTGACGAGGTTCAACGCCTGGTTGCACAGCGGGGGCAGGATGACCTTGAACGTCTGGGGCAGGATGACGTAGACGTAGCCCTGGACGCGCGTGAAGCCCTGTGAGAGCGCGGCCTCCATCTGCCCCTTGGGCACGGACTCGATGCCGGTGCGGATGACCTCGCTGACGTAGGCCGCGTGGTAGAGGCCCACGCCGAGGACGCCGAGCGCGAAGGGCGCGATGCGCACCGGGCTCGCGGCGCCGGTGATCGCCTGCAGGACCTGGGGGCCCGCGGTGTACATAAAGAAAACCTGCACGGGCAGCGGCGTGTTCTGGTAGAACTCGACGTAGACGCGGCTGATGGCCCTCAGGACCTTGGAGCGCGTCGTGGAGAATACGCCGAGCAGCGTGCCGAGCGCGAGCGACAGCGCGAGTCCGGCGAGGACGACCTTAAGGGTGAAGGCCCAGCCTTCCCAAAAGGGCCCCATGTTCGAGAGGGTCCTCTCCCATCGCAGGGGGTCGAGGAGTCCGTCCAGCATGTGTTCCCTCCTTATCCTTTGCAAAGAAGCGCGGCGCCGCGGCTGCGAGGGCGCGCGGCGCCGCGTGTGAATCGTCTGCGCGGCGCGGACGGCGTGGCGTCACGCCCGCCGGCCCGCTCCGCGGCAAGAGGCACGTACGGGGCGCAGACGCCCCGAGCGCGGCCTAGAGCAGGTTCCAGGTCTTGATCTCCTCGTCGAGCCAGCCGTTGCCCAGGCACTCGTTGACGACGTCGTCGACGGTCTTGGAGAGGTCGGAGCCCTTCTTGGTGGAGACGCCGTACTCCTGCTTGCCGAACTTGACGTCCGGGCAGAGCAGCTCGGTGGAGTCGTCGATGTAGCCGCCGAGGATGGAGCGGTCGACGGAGAAGACGTCGATGTTGCCGGAGTCGAGCGCGCTCTTGATGGACGGGTAGTCGGGGAACTCCTGGAACTGCGGGGTGGCCGAGACGTTCTGCTCGGTCAGCATCTTGGTGATGTTGTCCTTGGTCGTGGAGCCCTGCGAGACGCCGATGATCTTTCCGTCGAGGCCGGCGAGGTCGGAGATGGTGCCCTTCTTGATAAGCAGGCCGATGTAGTCGGTGCGGTACGGGGTCGAGAAGTCCCAGGACTGCTTGCGCTCGTCGGTGATGGTGTAGGTCGCGCAGACGATGTCGAGCTGGTCGTTGTCGATGAGCGGGCCGCGGGTCTTGGGCGTGACGTCGGTGAACTCGACGAGCTCCTTGGACTTGGCGTCGTCATAGGAGACGTCGAAGATCTTCGCGGCGATCTGGTAGCACAGGTCGATCTCGAGGCCCTCGTACTTGTTGGTGGCCGGGTCTAGGTAGCCGTAGCCGGGGACGTCCTTCTTTACGCCGGCTTTGAGCTTGCCGTTCTTCTTGACGGCTTCGAGCTTGGAGGCGGAGCCGGAGTCCGAGGAGCCGCCGCAGCCGACGAGGCCGAGGCCTGCGACCGCCGCAGCGGAGGCGCCGAAGAGCTGGAGGAACGAGCGGCGAGACATGTTGGCCATGATGAATCCCTTCCCTTGAGGATTGATACGCGAATGCGGACGCCGGCGGGTACCGGCGGTGGTGCCCGGGTTTTGCCGTTGCAAAGAAGCGCGCGGCGCGGCGGTTAGTGCAGGATCTTGGAGAGGAACTCGCGGCAGCGCGGGTTCTCGGGGTTCTCGAAGAAGTGCTCGGGGGTGCCCGTCTCGAGGATGCGGCCGTCCTCCATGAAGACGACGCGGTCGGCGACCTGGCGCGCGAAGCCCATCTCGTGGGTGACGCAGATCATCGTGATGTTCTCCTGCGCGAGCTCGATCATGACGTCGAGAACCTCCTGGACCATCTCGGGGTCGAGCGCGGAGGTGGGCTCGTCAAAGAGGATGATCGGCTGCTTGGTGCACAGGGCGCGGGCGATGGCGACGCGCTGCTGCTGGCCGCCCGAGAGGTTCTGGGGGTACTCGCCGGCCTTGTGGGCCATGCCGACGCGCTTCAGGGCCGCCATGGCGATCTGGGTGGCCTCCTCCTTGGACTTCTTCTGGAGCTTGATGGGAGCCAGGGTGAGGTTGCCGAGGACCGTTATGTTCGGGTAGAGGTTGAACTGCTGGAAGACCATCGAGGAGTACTTGCGGGCCATCTCGAGGTGGTTCTTCTTCGTCACCTCGATGCCGTCGATGGTCACGGTGCCGCTCGTGGGCTCCTCGAGGTAGTCGATGCAGCGGATGAGCGTCGACTTGCCCGACCCGGAGGGGCCGATGACGACGAGCTTCTCGCCGGCGGCGACGGAAAGGTTGATGTCCTTGAGGACGTGGACGTCGCCGAAGTACTTGTTCAGGTCCTTGATCTCGATCATGTCTGCCATGCGTTTGGTCCCCTCTCGAATCGATGCCTAGACCTTAAGCGGACAGTTAGGCAACAGCTGCCGGGGACGGGCATGCGAGACGAAGAAAAAACGCGAGCGACAACTTGATGAAACATGTTATGAACTGGGCACGCGAGCGAAATAGGGTGGAATCAAACACGTGATGTTTAGTTCATTGAAGGCGTTGTGGGACGCAACGACGGATCGCTGCGGGTCACGGCACTTCTTGGCAAGAAAAAACCGGCGAGCTTTTAAACTCGCCGGCATTCTGTGTGGTAGCCCGTACCAGATTCGAACTGGTGATCTCCGCCTTGAGAGGGCGGCGTCCTAAACCGCTAGACGAACGGGCCATATGTAGCAAATGCAATGGCTGGGATGGAGGGAGTCGAACCCCCATTGACGGAACCAGAATCCGCTGTCCTGCCATTAGACGACATCCCAATGACTGCATCGCTGCGCTCGGCTGTGCCTTTGCGCAAGAAAGAAATATACGGGAAGTCTCGCCGTGACGCAAGCCCCAATTTTGACTTTTTTGAAATTCAGTCAAATTGGCCTAATTTAGTCCAACCCGTGAAGGACCTGTGAAGCCGACCGCTGTACACGAGGGGCAAAACGCCGCGAGCGGTAGCCGTCAACCGTTGGCAGATTCTACCGCGAAAACGATAGCACCAGGCAACACAATCGAAGCATCAATGATCGCGTAGATATCGAGGCGCCATGGACGAAGAGCTTGATTACCTATGGGAGACCCTGGGCCTCGAGATCACTGCCGACCTTTGGCCCGAACGGGACAAAATCCATCCCACACTGCGCCCCGCCATCACGGTGATGCAGGCAAAATACCGCCGTGCATCCTTTTTGATCATGCGGGTGTCATGGCACGCGGGACTCCCCGACCTTAAGCGAATCCAGGCAAGCCTCGTCGAGCTGTCCGGCATGCCGACCGTCATATCCGAGGCGCACCTGGAGCAGCGCCAGCGCGAGCGACTGCAACAGCAGCGGATTCCCTTTATCTGCCCCGGCGTTCAGGCATATCTGCCCTTTATGGACGAGGAGTACTGGAGCGGCAAGCCCAACAAGCACGTAAAGGTCTACGATCCGCACGAATGGGCACAGCTTGAGGATTAGCGCATATGCCCGCCAGCCGGGATAGTGCGCATGCCCGCCAACCGGAAAGCTCATCCCGGAATTTACGTCCAGAACGGGACGCGCTTTCCCCTAGAGGCCCCAAACGGAAACCGTATCCCAGATTTCGCGCTCAAACTGGGATACGGTTTCCGCTAGCCCCTTCAACCGGAAACTGCGTCCCGGAATCCGAGCTCAAAACGGGTCGCACTTTCCGCAGCCGCTACAGCAACGCCTCGGCCCAAGCCGCTTCCCTAAAGCCGGGAATCGCAAAGTCGTCGCCCACCAGCAGCGGACGCTTGACCAGCATGCCGTCGGTCGCCAGCAGCTCGTAGCACTCCTGATCCGTCATGCCCGCATCCAGACGTGCCTTCAGGCCCAGCTCTCGATATTTCATGCCCGACGAATTAAAGAAGCGCCGCACCGGCAGCCCCGAACGAGCAATCCAGGTCGCAAGCTCATCAGCCGTGGGATTGTCCAAAACGATATTGCGATCGATATACTCTACCCCATGTTCGTCCAGCCATGCCTTGGCCTTCTTACAGGTCGAGCACTTGGGATATTCAACAAACAATACCGCCATGGGATTTCCTTTCTTAGAGAAAACAGGTGTCTGGAAAACTGCACATCGACGACCACTCGCGATTGCAGCCGTTATTGTAGTCAATGTCGAAGCATAGGCAGTCGCGATGTCTCGTCTTAAGGCTAGCGCCTCGCATGGGCGCCGATCGGCCGAGTCGCATGGCGCACCAACGCCGCTGCCAGCAATACCAACAGCATGGCGGTGACATAGCCCGCAGCATCGAATCCTAAATCGATAACGTCGAAATGCCTGCCGGGAACAAAGATCTTATGTACCTGATCGCCAACGGAGCAGGCGGCGCAAAAGAGCAATACGGGCACGCAACGGGAGCATACGCTCCACGGACGCTTGGAAAAGCAAACCACGACCACCGAGGCGAACAATCCGACGAAGAAAAACTCTACGGTATGGGCAACGCGACGGACGTTTGTGCCCGCCCATATGCGAATGGAAGCAAGTCGGCCAGACCGGACATTCGGGGCAGCCGAATCGGTGCCCCCGGTCATTCCGTTCTCCGTCTGGGCTTCACCCGTGGCATCGGCAGCCTGAACGCCCGTGGCCTGACCCTCCACCACACGCGCGGTGGACTCGCTCAGCAACGACGTTTCCACCGCATTTTGCCCCGTCAGCACCCAGATACCCGCCAGCGTTGCAGCGAACAGAATGATCGCGGTCCATCCGATTATTTGTTTTATGCGCGCCAAGGGCCAACCTCCTTTTTTGAATATCAGCGAGTGTAGCCCCAAATGACATCGTCACCGTATCAAAATTTGAATCGCAACAGGAAGCGACAAAGCGACGCAAACCCCTACCCCGCCTCGCGCATCCAGCGATCGAACGTCCCCACGCACACGCCCAAGCACTTTGCTGCCTGGCTGCGGGTAATATCGCCCGCCTCATAGCTATCGCGCACCAGCTCAAACTGAGGAGGGCACGGCTTGCGAGGTCGACCGAAACGGACCCCTCGCGCCCGCGCCGCTGCAATTCCCTCCGCCTGGCGCCGATGGATATTCTCGCGCTCCACCTGCGCCACGTAGCTCAGCAGTTGCAGCACAATATCGGCAATCAGGGTGTTGGTCACATCCGGCGCGCCGCTGGCCCTGAAGCGCGTGTCAAGCAATGGCATGTCCAACACCACAATGGCAACCCCGAGCTCCTTGGTAATGCGTCGCCATTCCTCAAGAATCTCGGAGTAATTACGACCAAGTCGGTCGATAGAAAGCACCACCAGCACGTCCCCGTCTCCCAGGACGTGTAGCAGCTCGCGATAATGCGGTCGATCGAAGTCCTTGCCGCTCGCATGGTCGGCATAAATATTCGCTGAGCCCACGCCATAGGCGCCCAGCGCATCCAGCTGCCGATTCAGATTCTGATCGCGCGAACTCACCCGCGCATAACCGTACACCGTCGCCATCTCATCCCCGCTTTCTTGTATACCTGCCAAAAAGGGACAGGTTTATTTTGGTAGGTTTTACCTCTCAAATAGCAGGTAAGCGGGCAGCCAGGCAGACGGTAAGGTGGCCACAATTCAAATGCGGAGGGCGGTCCCGAAAGGCCGCCCTCCGCTCCTCCACCATGAGTCGGGATTTGGCTAATGGATAAGCTTGAAGTCCAAGTGCCCACGCGTGGTATTGACACGTGAGACCTCGATAATCACGCGCTGCCCCAGCTCGTAACGGGTGCCTGTGTCGGCGCCCGTCAGAGTAAGCGCGTCCTCGTCGAACTCGAACCACTCGTTGCCCAGGCTCTTAATCGAAACCAAGCCTTCGACCTGCGTCAGGTCCAAGCGCACAAAGAGGCCCATGCTGCTAACCCACGAGACGGTTCCGGCATAGCGCTCGCCCAGGCGATCCTCATAGTACTGGGCAATCTTGATCTTTTGCGTCGCATGGCTGGCGGCATCTGCCGCGCGCTCGGCATCGCTACATGCGCGGCAGATCTGCGGCAGAATGCGCGGCAGCGACTCGCGCCCCTTGCCGATCAGCCACGGCGTACGGACCAAGGCGTCCTTGCCGCCGAGCTGCTCATAGGCCAACTGCAGTTTGAGCACGCGGTGCACCACCAGATCGGGGTAGCGACGGATGGGACTCGTAAAGTGACAGTAGCACGGCGCGGCGAGCGCAAAGTGGCCCTCGTTGCGCGGCTTGTACAGCGCGCGCTGCATGCTGCGCAGAAGCAGCGTGTTGACGAGCGGTGCGTTGGCCGTACCGGCGGCAGCATCAACTGCAGCCTGCAGCTCATCGGGGCTCCCCAGGGCAATACCGGCAGCACGGCGATCGTCGATGATGCCTAGCTGCGCCAGCGCAACGGCAGCACCGTGCAGGCTATCGGGGCTCGGATCCTCATGCACACGATAGCAGGCCTCGATATCACGGTCTGCCAGCCACTCTGCAACGCACTCGTTGGCGAGCAGCATGGCTTCCTCGATAAGCGACGTGGCACACGAACGCTCACGCGCCACAATCTGCACGGGCACTCCGTCCTCATCCAATAGAGCGCGAATCTCGGCTGTGTCAAAATCGACTGAGCCGCGGGCGCGACGAATACGACGGCGAAGTTCGGCGAGTTCGTTAGCGGCGACAAGGAAATCGCCGAGGTCGATGTTGCAGCCGCGGGCGGCCTCCTCGCACGCAAGACCGCGCTCAAGCGCTTCCTCGCGCGAGGTCTCGGCAGCCGCAACATCCTCGGCTGCACCCTCCAGCACCGAATACTCAACCGCGCCGGCACGCACCAGCAGCGCCTCGGCGCCGTCATAGTCCATACGCACACGCGAGCGAATCACGCTGGGATACGGATCGTAATGCCGCACGCGACCCTGCGCATTGAGCTCGATATCGACGGTAAACGCAAGACGGTCCTCGTCAGGGCGAAGCGAGCACAGGTCATTGGACAGGCGTTCGGGCAGCATGGGAAGCACGCGATCGGCCAGATACACCGATGTCGTACGATGGCGAGCCTCAAGATCGATATGCCCGTCCCAAGCCACATAGTGTGAAACGTCGGCGATATGCACACCCAGCTTGTAGCCACCCTCGGGCGTGCGCTCCAACGAAATGGCATCGTCAAAGTCGCGCGCATCGACCGGGTCGATCGTGATGACAAAGCGGTCGCGCAGATCGCGGCGGAGCGGGTCCTTAAGCGCCGCGGACACATCGAGCGAAAGCCCCTCGGCCTCGTCCAGCGCGGCCTCGGGATAGCTATCGGTATAGCCGTAACGCGCCATCACATATTGAACGCCCAAATCGGGCGCGTCATCTCCGCCAATGCGGCGTTCGATCGTCACGGTACCCGATTCCAGGCGCGTCGGGTAGGTCAAAATGCGCGCGACAACGGCATCACCCGGGTGAACGCCCAGACGATCCGCCGAGGTATCCTCGGGCAGAATGAAGAAGTCGGCCTTCAAACGCGAATCGAGCGGCTCAATCACACCGAGCGGACCGGCGGTCTGGTACGTACCCACTACGCTTATGGCTGCGCGCTCAACCACACCCTCGATCACGGCGCGCCGCTCACCGTGCGGGCTGTTCTTAATGCTCACGGCAACGGTATCACCGTCCATGATCTCACGCTTGCCGCGACCCATGACCTTGTAGTCGCCATTCTCGGTTATGACATAGGCACTGTGCTCATGGAGCTGCACGCGCCCGGTCAGGCTCGGACGGCGTTCGCTGCGCACCGGCCCGCGCTTATTGCGAGCTCCACGCTTATGCTTGTTATTGCGCCCCATGGCGCCTCCTAACTATCGATTGCCGACTCCAAAGAGTCTACCCAAATGATTCGCCATCCTGCCATCCCCTAGGGATCAAAAAACGGGCCGCCCCATAAGAGACGACCCGTTGGAAGGGATGAATTCCAGGCATGCCTACACGCGCAGGTAGCGGCGCATGGCGATGGCAGAACCAAAGAGACCGATAATCACGCCGACCAGAATCAGCGCAGCATAGGTCACCAGGTAGTACTGCATCGGCAGGGCAAACGACATCCAGCCGATGCTCTCCTGCAGACGCGGGATCATCAGATTGCGCAGCAGCTCCAGAACGCCGATGGAAAGCAGCGAGCCCAAAATGGCCTGCAGCACGCCCTCGGTGATAAACGGGCCACGAATGAAGCCGTTGCTGGCGCCGACCAGACGCATAATCGCAATCTCACGACGACGCGCCGTGATGGACAGGCGAATCGTGTTGTTGATGAAGATGAATGCGATAAAGGTCAGAAGACCAACGAGCACCACGGCGGCGATGCGGATGTAGTTGGTCACCTGGAACAGGCGGCTCACTTCCTCCTGGCCGTACAGCACGCTCGCGTTGACGTCGCCGTCATCCGCGATCTTCTGGAAATCGGCATCCTTCTTGAGCTTCTTTGCCGTGCTCTCGACCTTGGACGGATCGTCCATCTCAATAGCGAAGGAAGCCGGCAGCGGGTTCTGGCCATCGAGCGCGCTCATGGTGGCGTCGGCGTTGCCCGACATCTTGCTCGTATACTCGGCCAGCGCGTCGTCCTTGTCCTTATAGGTCACGGACTTGACGTTATTCCACGTCTTAAGCTCGGCCTCAAAAGCCTGAACATCGGCCTGATCGGCGTCATCACTAATGAACGCGTTGATGACAACCTGATCCTCGACGGTGCCGATCACGGAGTTCAGCATCGCAGAGCCCATGATGAACAGGCCGATGATAAACAGCGAAAGGAAAATCGTGATGACGGCGCCGAGCGAGGTAGTCCAGTTACGGAAGAAGTGGCTGATTGCCTCTTTGAAGGAGTAGCCCACGTTAGTTGGTGCCATAGTTGCCGTAACCTCCCCTCTCCTGGTCGCGGATGACGTGGCCGCCCTCGAGGGCGATCACGCGACGGTGCATGCTATCGACCATCTCGCGGTCGTGCGTGGCGACGATCACGGTGGTGCCGGTGCGGTTAATACGCTCAAGCAGCTTCATGATGCCCAGCGAGATCGCCGGGTCGAGGTTGCCCGTGGGCTCGTCGCAGATCAGCAGCGGCGGACGGTTGACCATAGCACGGGCGACGGCAACGCGCTGCTGCTCGCCACCGGAAAGCTGGTCGGGCAGCGAGTCCATCTGATCGGCCAGACCGACCAGACGCAGCACCTCGGGCACCTGGCTGCGAATGACGCCCTTGGGCTTGCCGATGCACTGCAGGGCAAACGCCACGTTTTCGTAGGCGGTCTTTTGCGGCAGAAGCTTAAAGTCCTGGAACACGGCGCCAATCTGGCGGCGCAGGAACGGAACCTTACGGTTCTTGATCTTCATGAGGTCCTGACCGGCAACCAGGATGCGGCCGCTCGTCGGCTTGACGTCGCGGTTGAGCGTCGACAGCAGCGTGGTCTTACCCGAGCCGGAGTGACCGACCAGGAAGACGAACTCGCCCGGATAGATCTCGATGTTGATGTCGTCGAGTGCAGGCTTGTTAGGCTGTGCCGGATAGATCTTGGTGACATGCTCCATAAGGATGACGGGCTCGACACCGGCCTGTTTGGCCATCTTCTTGCGGCTGGCCTGCGGATCGATGGGCGCAAACACCGACGTAAAATCGGGGTTGTTGAGCGCGTTATCGAGGCTTGCGACCTCGGCTGCCTGATCGCTCTCGACCACCGGGGCAGCAGGCTGCGTGGGGTCGGGAATAGCGGCAAAGAGACCGGACTGCGCAGGCTGAGGAGCCGGCGTCGCAGGGGCCAAGGGGTCGGGAATGCCGGCCATGGTAGGCTGCGGCGTGGCGGCACCAGCCTGAGACTGCTCCACGCGAGCGGTCACGGCCTGAACGGGCTCAAAACCCGCCGTGCCGGAAAGCGCGACATCGCTGGTTGGATTGTAGGCAAAGGGATCGGATGCCGGCTGTGCCTGATCTGCCGGCTGAGCGGGGGCCTGAGCAACAGGCTGGCCCTCTGAATCCGGAGTGGCGAAACGACTGCCCTGGACGCCTGCCTGCGTCTTGGGGGCATCATCGCCCGCACCGGAGGTACGGAAGTGGTTACCCACTGGTGCTCCTTATCGTCGTGCGTTTAAACTACATGAGCGCTTTGTATTTTAGCAGTATTAGCTTTGCTGCACATAAGAAGCATGGCGTGCTTAGGGATCCCGTCGGCCGGGCACAGGGCTACTCTCCAAATCGTCCTCGGACATGTCGGAGCCCCCGCTGCGCGCTTCGCGCTGCGGGGGCTCCTCCGTCCTGCGGAAAGATTTGGAGAGTAGCCCTGTGTCCGGCCTGCGGTAACTAAGGGGTCGCCGCGTTTTGCTTGGGTGCAGCAGCGCCATGCTTGGGGTCTGAATTGCACTTTGCCGATATATGCCCTTTTCCCTGATGGGACCGTGCTTGAGGGGCGTCTTCATAAGTTGCGGTGAAATAGGGACTGTTGAGCCTTTAAGCTGGCAAAACAGTCCTTATTTCACCGCAACTGAAACAGGGGCGCTCTCCAAGAGAGCGCCC
>URVZ01000047.1 GCA_900551365.1 uncultured Collinsella sp. | reverse complement strand
CTGCTCGATGTTATCGAGCGTGTCGTGACTTTCCAGCGGGCTGGCCTCGGCCGCCATCTCGGCATGTGCGCTTGCAAACTTCCTGCCCGGACCGTAATCGTGAACCATCAAATCGTGAACGCCCAAAACGCCGGGGTAGCTCATGATCTTGTCTCGAATGTGCTTGACCAACTTAGGATCGGGCGTCTGGCCCAAAAGCGGGCTCACCGTATCCTGGATGAGTTCAAAACCGCTCCAGCCAATATAGGCGCCAACGGCAAGGCCGACCCATGCGTCAAGATTGATGTGCGTCATCTGCGAAACAATTGCGCACGCTAGCACGGCGCCCGTGGCAAGAACATCGTTCTTGGAATCTTGCGCGGTCGCATGCAGCGTCTCGGACTCAATGCGATCGCCGAGCTTTTGGTTGAGGGCCGCCATCCAGAGCTTTACGACCATCGAAAGCGCTAGAACTGCCACCAGGGCAAGCGAGAACTCGACAGGTTCGGGGTGGATGACGCGCTCAACCGAGGACTTCACCAGCTCAACGCCAATCAGCAGCACGAGCGCCGCCACGACCAATCCCGAGAGATACTCATAGCGACCGTGGCCGTAAGGATGCTCGGGGTCGGCCGGCTTGCTCGCCAGCTTAAAGCCCAGCACGCTCACGATATTCGAACTAGCATCGGACAGGTTGTTCATGGCATCCGCCACGATCGAAACCGATCCCGACAGCACACCAATTGCGCCCTTCGCAGCACAAAGCGCCACATTGGCGACAATACACACCATGCCCGCTAACGTGCCCACACGCGCACGATCGCCCTGCGCGCGCTTAACTATCCACTCGACCATCTGCATCCGCCCCCACGGTACTACCTATATATCTATTGCTCAAACGGATTGTAGTGTAGCCACTTTGTCCTCAAGATACAAAAAGGCCGCAGCCCACACGGGCCACGGCCTTGGAATGTGACAAAGGAATCGTCCTTTTGTCGCACAGGTTTATGCGCTTACCTCAGCAGCGCTCGCCACTGTTTCGGACGAATCGGCTCCGTCCCCCGTCGTCTGCCCCTTCGTCGGCACCACACCAAAGCAGTAGCTCAGCGCCGCAGACATCGCGAATGCTACACCACCGGCAGCGCAGCACCACAGCAGGTTCGAGATGCCGCCCGTGGCAAAGCCAATGACCATGAGGACATTCGTCATGCCGATGGTATAGGCCGTAACGTGGCCCACGGCCGCAACAAGGCCTCCGACGGCGCCGCCAATGGCCATGCACGTCAGGCACCTGCCATATTTAAAGCCGCAACCGTACAGCGCCGGCTCGCTTACGCCACCAAGCACACCCGAGATCGAATAGCCCAGCATGAGCGCCTTCTCGTCCTTATCCGCAACGCGAAGCGACGCGCCAAAGGGCATGCCCCAAACGGCGAACGTTGCCATCGTCGCGGCGATCAGGATGCACGAATCCGTTCCCACACTCATAAACTGCGCATAGGCGAGCGATAGGACGACGTTGCTGACGCCCGCGATCTTTAGGAACTCCCAGCCTGCGGCAAGCCCCATGAGCGTGAGCAGCGACACAATGCCACCGGAATTGCCAAGCATAAACATAAGCTGGCCCAACAGCATGCCCAGATAGCTGCCCGCCGGCGCCGTAATGCACAGCGAAACCGGAACCATGACAAGCAAGGTCGCAAACGGAACAAACGAAAACGCCACGGCCTTAGGGATAACGCGCTTAAAGAAACACTCCACTCGCCATAGCACGGGCACCGAGATGAGAACCGGAATAACAGTCGTCGTGTAATCGTTGACCGGCGCAGGAAGCAGACCATACACGGAAGTCATCGATGCCCCCGTCGTCGATGCGGCATCGACAAGCTTGAGTAAATCGGGTGCAATCAATACGCCGCCCAGCATCATGCCCAGCTGCTCCGAGCAACCGAGCTGGCGGGCGGCCGCCCAACCAAGATAAATGGGCAAAAAGTAGTAGCCGGCGTTATAGAGCCAACTGTAGAACAGGCGATAGATATCGGAATCGGCAGACCACAGGCCCAGCATGCCTTCGCCCATAATGACAGCGACGGTGCGGAACAACGCCGCGCAGACAATAAACGGCAGCGCCGACATCATGCTTTTGGACAGATAGTCCACCACGGCCATGGCGTTTGATGAAACCGACGTTGTAAACGAGGTGTTAGAAACTTGTAGCATGGAACGCCTTTCCCAATATGACATGCGGGCTGTCCCTTTGTCACATCGTGCGGTATCGACCGATTGCGCGGTACTTTTCGTAGCGGAGGTTTGTGAGGGTCGCGTCGTCGAGCTGCCCAAGCGTATCGAAGGCATCAAATGCCGAGGACATGACGGCACCGGCGATCTCCTCATGCGACAGGCCCTTATCGTCAACAATGCCGTCGATGATGCCGAGCGCCAGCAGATCGGGGGCCGTGAGCTTAAGCGCCTCGGCGGCCTCATCCGCACGCTCGGTATCCTTCCACAGGATCGACGCACAGGCCTCGGGGCTCACGACCGAATAGGCCGAGCTCGAGAGCATCAGGATGCGGTCGGCCACGGACAGCGCCAGCGCGCCACCAGAGCCGCCCTCGCCTGTCACCACCGAGACAATCGGCGTCTTAAGGCCGCTCATCTCCATGAGATTCTGGGCGATGGCCTCGCCCTGACCGCGTTCCTCGGCACCGATGCCGCAAAACGCGCCCGAAGTATCGACCAGGCACAGAACCGGTCGACCAAACTTTTCGGCCTGGCGCATCAGGCGACGCGCTTTGCGGTAGCCCTCGGGATGTGCCATACCAAAGTTGCGACGCATGCGCTCTTTGGTCGTGGTGCCGCGCTCGATGGCGATGACCGTTACGGGGCGTCCGTCTTTCCAGCCAATGCCAGCCACCACAGCAGCGTCGTCGCCAAAGTAGCGGTCGCCGTGCAGCTCCACAAATCCATCCAGGCCCAGCGAGATCATCTCGCCTGCCGTGGCGCGATCTGCCGAGCGGGTCTGCTTGACAATCTCGAGCGCGGTTTTTGGTGCGGCCGAGCGCTTGAACAAGTGTCCCAGCTTTTTGCCGCGGCGACCCGTATGCACGATCTCATGCGGTGCCCCCAGGCCGGGCGCGTGCCCTTCGTGCAGCGCCAGCAGCTCGCCTACCGTGAGCGCAATCTCGCCACGCGGAACAACGGCATCGCAAAAGCCGTGCTCCAGCAAAAACTCGGAGCGCTGGAATCCCTTGGGCAGGCGCTTGTGCATGTTCTGCTCGATCACGCGCGGGCCGGCAAATGCCGTCAGGGCATCGGGCTCGGCCAGGATAATATCGCCCTCCATGGCAAAGCTCGCGGTTACGCCTCCGGTCGTGGGGTCGGTGAGCACCGTGATATACAGGCCGCCCGCCTCGCTGTGGCGCCTAACCGCCGCAGAAATCTTGGCCATCTGCATAAGCGATGTCACGCCCTCTTGCATGCGCGCACCGCCCGAAACGGTAAAGCCGACAACTGGCAATCCAAGCTCGGTCGCTCGCTCAAATGTGCGACAGATCTTCTCGCCCACCACGGAACCCATCGAGCCCATCATAAAGTTGGCGTCCATAAAGAAGAGCGCGGTATCGCAACCGCAGATTTTGCCCCTGCCGCACACAACGGCATCGTGCTCGCCCGAACGCTCGCTCACGCTCTTGAGCTTGTCGGCATAGCCGGGAAACGAGAGGAAGTCCTCCGGCGCCAGACTGGCATCCCATTCCTCAAACGTGCCCTCGTCAATCGTCATGCGCATGCGGTCGCGCCCGCTCACGCGAAAGTGTTTGCCGCAACGAGGGCAGACCTCGAGGTTGTCGTGCAGGCGCGCCTCATCGATCACGCGGCGGCACTCCGGGCACTTGATAAACACGTGGCGCGCGGGAAACTCGGCGCACGACTCGGTCATCGGTCCCTCGAGGACGTTGACCGTCTTCGCTTTTCTATTCATCAGCATAGAGATGCCCCATCAGATCGGTGTGATACATGCCCGACAAGAACTCGTCGTTTGCCAGCACGTCGAGCTGAAGCTCGCTGTTTTCGCTCACGCCCTCAATCACGAGCTCGCCCAGGGCCGAGCGCATCTTGCGAATGGCGCCGTCACGCGTGGGCGCACACACGATGAGCTTGCCAAGCATGGAGTCGTAGTACGGCGGAACTTTAGCACCGGTAAACATGGCGGAATCCCAGCGCACGCGCGGACCACCCGGCACACGCAACGCGGTGACCGTTCCGCATGACGGCAGAAAATCCGGCGTTTCGGCATTGATGCGGCACTCCATGGCGTGGTTGCGGACCGGCATGTCCTCCTGCTCAAAGGGCAGAGGCTGGCCGGCTGCCACGCGCAGCTGCCACTTGACCAAGTCGGTATCGGTCACAAACTCCGTAACCGGATGCTCCACCTGCAAGCGCGTGTTCATTTCCATAAAGTAGAAATTGCCGTCGTCCGAATACAGGAACTCGATGGTACCGGCTCCTTCGTAGCCGACGGCACGAGCCAGGTCACGCGCTGCCTTGTGCATGCGAGCACGAATGTCGTCGTGTCCGTCGAGGCACGGCGCGGGGCTCTCCTCGATTAGCTTTTGGTTGCGCCGCTGCACCGAGCACTCGCGCTCGCCGAGCGAAAACACATGGCCCTGCTTATCGGCCATAATCTGTACCTCAACGTGATGCGCCGGCGCGACGAACTTCTCCATGTAGCACTCGCCGTCGCCAAAAACGGCCTCGCCCTCGGCGCGTGCTTCAATAAAGGCCTTTGCCGCATCTTCCACGCGCTCGACCTTACGAATACCGCGACCGCCGCCGCCCGCACGCGCCTTAATAAGCACGGGGCAGCCAATGCGCTCAGCCTCGGCCGTTGCCTCCTCGGGACTTTTGAGCAAATCGCAGCCCGGCACGATGGGCACGCCCGCCGCGGCAGCCGTTCGACGTGCGGCGTCCTTGTCGCCCATGCTGTCGATCACCTTGGCCGAAGGACCAACAAACGCCAGGCCATACTTGTCGCAGTCGCGCACGAAGCTCGCCTTCTCGGAGAAAAAGCCATAGCCGGGATGAATTGCCTTAGCTCCCGACTTTACGGCACAGGTGAGCACAGCATCGTCGTTGAGGTAGCTCTCGGCAAGACGCGGACCGCCGATGCAATACGCCTCGTCGGCAAGCTGCACGTGCAGCGCGTCCGCATCGGCCGTGGAATAAACGGCGACGGTCTTGATGCCCATATCGCGGCACGCGCGGATAACACGGACCGCGACTTCGCCGCGGTTGGCGATGAGCACTTTGTCGAACATGAAGCCTTCCTTAACTTTCGTGCATGAGTGCAAAAGACATATCGGCGCGGCAGCAAACCTCACCGTTGACGCTCGCAGTACCCGTCGCAAAGCGGAACGGCCCGCGCGCACGCGTGATGGTGCACACCAGATCAACCGTGTCGCCCGGGCGCACCGGACGCTTAAAGCGCACCTTGTCCAGACTCGTGTAGAACGGCGTCGCGCCGCGCGCTTCCTCATCGCCCATCAGCAGCACGCAACAGTTTTGGGCGAGCATCTCGCACTGAATCACGCCGGGGACCACCGGGTTTCCCGGAAAATGCCCCTGCAAAAAGTACTCGTCGCCCGTAATCGTGATCTTGCCGTGGGCCTCGTCGCCCACCAGCTCGGCCTCGTCGAGCAAAAGCATCGGTTCGCGATGCGGCAACAGTTCCTTAAGCTCTTCTTTGTTCATGGATATCACCTATCCGATCCTCATGAGGCAGCTGCCAAACTCCACGAGGTCGCCGTCGGCCACGCAGATCTCGAGCACCTCGCCGTCTGCCTCTGCCGTTACCTCGTTGAGAACCTTCATGGCCTCGATGATGCAGAGCGTCTCGCCGGCCTTGACCTTAGAGCCCACGTGCACAAACGGCTCGTCGCCCGGCGCCGGGGCAGCATAGAAAACGCCGACCATGGGAGCGGTCACCTCGGTGCCCTTGGGCTCCGGTGCGGCGGCAGGTGTCTGCGCGGCGGGCTCCGGTGCGGCAGGCGCGACTGTGGGAGCTGCAACTGGAGCGGCCATAGCGCTCGGCATGGGCATGGGCACGGCAACCGGCTGTGCGGCGCTCGCGCGCTCGAGTTCGACCGCGGTGCCATCGGGCTCCTCAACGCGTACGCGCGTGAGGCCGCGGTCCTCCATAACATCGGCTATCTCGGCAAGTCTTTTGGAATCCATGCTCTAGCTCCTCGTATATCTACGCAGCGCGATGGCGGCGTTGTGTCCGCCAAAGCCCAGGTTGGTCGAAAGCGCCCAGGTAAGGTCAGCGCGAACCGCGCGATTGGGCGTGTAGTCAAGATCGCAGGCGGGATCGGGCGTGTGGTAGTTAATGGTCGGCGGCACCACGCCCTGCTCGAGCGCCATGGCGCAGGCCATGACCTCGATGGCGCCCGTGGCACCGATCATGTGGCCGGTCATCGACTTAGTCGACGAGACGTGCGCGGCGCGCGCCGCGTCCTCGCCGAGCGCACGCTTAATGCCCGCCGTCTCGGACGAATCGTTGAGCTTGGTCGATGTGCCGTGGGCATTGATGTAGAGGCCCTCGGAAGGCCTGACGTCGCCCTCGGTCACCGCCAGCGATATCGCGCGGGCAATGCCGGCAGCCTCGGGATCAGGGCTCGTGATGTGATAGGCATCATCGGTGTTGCCGTAGCCCACGACCTCGGCATAAATGTGCGCACCGCGCGCCTGCGCATGTTCCATGCTCTCGAGCACGAGCACGCAGGCGCCCTCGCCCATCACAAAGCCATCGCGGTCTGCATCGAACGGGCGGCAAGCCGTCGCGGGATCAGGGTTGGTGGTCAATGCGCGGCAGGACGTAAAGCCCGCAACGGCATCGGGGATAATTGCGGCCTCGGCGCCGCCCGCGAGGATCGCGTCGGCATAGCCGTGCTTTATGGCGCGGAACGCCTCGCCCACCGCATGGGCCGAGGTTGCGCACGCGGTCACCACGGGCAGGGTCGGGCCCTTTGCCTTGTGGCGGATTGCGATATTGCCCGATGCCATGTTGGGGATCATCATCGCGATCATATAGGGCGATGCGCGGCGGGGCCCACGTTCGGCAATCGTATGGACGTTGTCGACGAGCGTCGTCATGCCGCCCACGCCCGAGCCCACGTAGACGCCCAGGCGCTCGCGATCGATGGCGCCTTCGACATCAAAGCCCGCATCGTGCATGGCTTCGTCCGAAGCCGCCATCGCAAACTGAACGCAGGGGTCGAGATGCTTGGCGTCACGCTTGCCAAAGTACTCGTTGCCGTCAAAGCCCTTGACCTCGGCTGCCACCTTGACGGCAAACGCATCGGTATCGAAGTGCGTGATCGGGCCGATGCCGCACGTGCCAGCACACATTGCCGCCCAGGTGGCAAGCGCGGTGTTGCCGAGCGGCGACACGGCACCGATACCGGTGATTGCAACTCTCTGTTCCATCATGGTCTCCTCATCCAAGCCGTTCTTCGGCCCTGGTTTCTACATCGCCATTCCGCCGTCGACGCGCACGACCTCACCCGTAATGTAGGCAGCCGCATCACTCGCCAGAAAGCGCACTACGCCGGCCACCTCCTCGGGGCGCGCCATACGCTTAAGGGGAATCTGCTCCTCGGTTACCGTACGCACCTTCTCCGAGAGCTTTGCCGTCATATCCGTCTCGACAAACCCGGGGGCAACCGCGTTCACTCGTACGCCGCGGGGCGCAAGCTCGCGCGCCACCGCCTTGGTCAGGCCGATCACGCCCGCCTTGGAGGCAGCGTAGTTGGCTTGCCCGGCATTGCCCATCAGGCCCACGACCGAGCTCATGTTGACGACGCAGCCGCCGCGCTGGCGCATAAAGGTCTTGGTGAGCGCGCGCGTCGTGTTAAACGTTCCTTTAAGATTGACATCGAGCACGCGATCGAAGGCGTCATCGCCCATGCGCATGAGCAGGCCATCGCGGGTGATGCCAGCGTTGTTGACGAGCGCCCAAATGGAGCCAAAGTCGTTGAGGACCGCTTCCACGCACGCGTTGACGGCAGCGGGGTCGGCCACGTCGCATTGATATGAGCGCGCCGTGGCGCCAGCCGCCTCGCAGGCGTCGCACGTCTCGCGCGCCGCATCGACGCTGCCGGCATAGACGACGGCGATATCGCAGCCATCCTCCGCCAGACCGATAGCGCAGGCGCGGCCGATACCCCGCGAGCCGCCCGTGACCAGTGCCACGCGACGTGAGTCGTTGCGCTCGAGCGCGCCATTGTTCAAGTTGCCCATGTCATTCCTTTCGGGTTACAGCCCTGTGGACTATGCGAGCTCGTCGGCAATAGCTGCGACCTGCTCGGCCGTCTCGCACGAATACACACGAACGTCGCTCAGCGTACGCTTGACCAGGCCGGACAGCGTTTTGCCGGGGCCGACCTCAATAAATGTGTCGATGCCTTGATCCTGCAGAGCATGCAGCGTATCGACCCAGCGTACGGCATGGCTCACCTGATTGGCCAAGACATCCGATGCCGTCTGGGGATCCGCCGGATAGGGCGCCGCTGTCATATTTGCCAAAACAGGAATGAGCAACGGGGACGGCGCGTGACCGGCCTCAATATATGCGGCAAGGCCACAGGTCGCCTCGGCCATATAGGGGCTATGAAATGCACCCGACACCGCGACCTTCATGGCGCGGCCGCCAGCCTCTTTTACTAGGACGTCGAGCTCCTGCAGCGCCTCGGGCGCTCCGGCCACAACCGTCTGCTGTGGGCTGTTGTAGTTGACTGGCCAGCAGTCCTCGCCGGCCTGTTTTGCCAGGCCCTCGACTTGCGCCGCATCGAGCTTGATGACGGCGCGCATGCCGCCCGGATGGCGCTCGGCAGCCGCGGCCATCAGCGCCGCGCGCTCGCACACGAGCTCAAAGCCCGCTCGCGTATCGAACGCCCCCGCAAAGGTGAGCGCGGCGACCTCGCCCAGCGAGAATCCCGCACAGGCGGCAGGTACCACGCCGCGCTCACGCAGGGCGGCAGCCGCTGCCAGGTCGTGCACGAACACGCAAGGCTGCGTGTTCTCGGTCTGCGAGAGCTCCTCCTTGGAGGCGCTCCGGCACTGCTCGCTCGTCCCCGGGCGCACCTCATCGGCAATGGCGAACACCTCGGCAGCCGCCGGCGATGTCTCGATCAAGTCGACGCCCATCGCGGGGTGCTGGGCACCCTGGCCGGCAAACAAAAACGCTACGCCACCCATGCGCACGCACCCTTCAGGACGTGCTCGGCGCCATCGACCAGGTCGTCAACGATTTCGCGTGCGCTCTGGCGCTCGTTGACCATGCCGGCAATCTGTCCACACAAAAACGAACCCTCTTCGTAGTTGCCGTCCTTGGCGGCCTTACGCAGCGCACCGGTTCCCATAGCACCGAGCTCCTCGGCACTCGCGCCGGAACCCTCGCTCTTGGCATAGGCGTTGGTGAAGGGGCTCTTGAGGGCGCGCACTGGATGTCCCGTCGAGCGACCGGTCGCACGCGTCGAAGTGTCGTTGGCCTTCAGGACCATCTCTTTGTACTGCTCCGAGACGGTGCACTCGTCTGCGACCAGAAAGCGCGTACCCACTTGCACGCCTTCGGCGCCCAGCATAAAGGCGGCCGCCACGCCGCGGCCGTCGGCAATACCGCCGGCGGCCACAACGGGAATGTCGACCGCATCGACGACCTGCGGCACCAGTGCCATCGTCGAGGTCTCGCCAATATGGCCGCCCGATTCGGTACCCTCGGCAACAACCGCCGTGGCCCCGCGACGCGCCACGAGACGCGCCAGCGCCACCGAGGCAACGACCGGGATGACCTTGATGCCCGCCTCGTTCCACGCCTTCATGTACTTGGCGGGATTGCCGGCGCCCGTCACGACGACCGGCACTCGCTCGTCAATCACGACCTGCGCGACCTCGTCGGCAAACGGGCTCATGAGCATGACGTTGACGCCAAAGGGCTTATCCGTCTTGGCGCGCAGCTCATGAATCTGGTCGCGAAGCCAGTTGGCGTCGGCGTTCATGGCCGCGATGATGCCTAAGCCACCCGCCTCGGACACTGCGGACGCCAGCGAGGCATCGGCAATCCAGGCCATACCGCCCTGGAACACGGGCTTTTCGATGCCGAGCAGATCGCAGAGAGGAGTCTTGAGCATCTCTACTTCTCCAATGCCGCCTCGACCGTATCGGCGAACTCGCCGACCGTCTTGGGGTTCTCCTCGGTATCGAGCTGGATGCCAAACTCGTCCTCGACGGCGACGAGGATCTCGACGGTGCCCAGGCTGTCGAGACCAATCTCCTCGAGCGTGGACTCGGGCTTCATCTCGACATCGTCAAGACCGGCGGTCTCGCGGATAACGTCGCAAACGCGCTCGAAGGTCTTCTGATCTGCCATGGTAGTTCTCCTTTGTTTGTGCCCTAGGGGCGTTTTTTCCTATGTGCAACTACTTCCAACGAAGCAGATAGCCACCTATATCCAGGCCGGCGCCAAATCCAACGAGGGCGATGGTGTCGCCCGCATTCAGTGCGTCGGTGCGTGCCAGACGGTCAAACGCAAAGGGAATGCAGGCGCTCGAAATGTTGCCGGTCTCGCGCAGCGTTCGAACCACGCGCTCATCTGGCACGCCGAGGCGCTTGACCGCCTGACTCAGGATTCGTTCGTTAGCCTGATGGAATACAAAATGGTCGATGTCTTCGACCGAAATGCCCGCATCGCCCGCAAGCTTATGGACCGTGTCGCAGATGGCGTTGACGCCGAACTTGAACACGCGGCGGCCATTCATGGACAGCACGCTCTTGCTATCTGCGGAAGCCTTAAACGGCGAGGTGCCGACCAGACCGGGAACGTGTAACGTCTCGACGTCGGGCGCCGTCGAAAGCTCAACGGCAAGGGGACTGTCTCCCCCAGCCCCAATCACTGCGGCGCCTGCCCCATCGCCAAAGAGCACGCAGGTGGCGCGGTCGGTCCAGTCGAGCGCGCGCGTCATCTGCTCAGCAGCAACGATAAGCACGCGCTCGGCACGACCGCGCTCGATATAGCCCTCGGCGACATCGAGCGCAAACACGAAGCCGGCACAGGCCGCCGAGACATCGAAGGCAGGGCACGCCGCTCCTAGTCGCTCAGCAACGGCACACGCCTCAGCGGGAACAAGGTGGTCACCCGTCGTCGTCGAGCAGACGATCAGATCCAGCTGGCTCGCGTCGATTCCGGACACCTGGAGTGCCCGCTCGCTCGCCGCTACGGCAAGGTCGTCAAGTGACTCGGTGGTACAGACGTGGCGGCTCTTGATACCTGTGCGGGTAAAAATCCACTCATCCGAGGTATCGAGGAACTCAGACAGCTCGTCATTGGAAACACTGCGCTCAGGAAGCGCCGAGCCTGTTCCAAGAATCGTGAAACCCATCACTAGCCTCCTTTGAGTTGTTGACGTGTTTACATCGACCAAGAGAGGATAGCGCATTTTAGTCGTTGTTGACGTGTTAACATTAAATTGTCCAAATGCGACAAAGGCTTCACATTGTGTCTATCTCTCGACACCATTACGCGATTGCCTTATTAACTTAGGAGGTAGCAACCGTTATGGATGCCAAATTAACGATAGTCGACGTAACCGGATCGACCAACGATGACCTGCTCGAAGCAGGAAAACAGGGAGCGCCGCACGGCACAGGACTTGCCGCCCGGGCTCAAACAGCAGGACGCGGCCGGCGCGGGCACAAGTGGGACTCAACCGTCGGCAACTTATTGCTTTCGATTGTCCTGCGCCCATGCGTTAATCCTGCAAAGTTCTCTGGTCTTGCCGCCGTCAGCGGCCTAGCGGTGCTTGAAGCACTCGAAAAGCAGGGTCTTGCAAACGAGATTCGCCTTAAATGGCCCAACGACCTTGTCGCGCGAGGACGCAAGCTCGGCGGCATTCTGGTCGAGGCCGCACGCGATAACGAAGGCAAACCTTTCGCCGTCTGCGGCATTGGCGTCAATGTGAACTATGCGCCCCAAGAGGTGCCCGATGGCGGCCTGCCGGCAATCGGTCTCTCGGATCTCAACGAGAGCGTACCTGCCGTCGACATGCTCCTCGATGAGGTCTATCACGCAGTTATAGACGCTGCAGATGCCTGGGCAGAGCGCCTCAACGCCAAGGAAGAAGATGCCGGTCCGCTCGCGCCCGTCCACGACGAATATATCGCCCACCTCAATTGGATTGGGGAGCACGTTATCGCCCGTTCCCCTGCCGGCGACGAGCTGGCACGCGGCATCTTTAAAACCGTCGATGGCTTTGGTCGCGCGTGTATCGAAACGGAAGGCGGTTTGCGATCCTTCCATTTTGAGGAGGCATCGCTGCGTCCCGCGAGCGAATAGGGCGCCACAGCCAGCCGCTCGGCAGCCTTATCCGGCGGTCCAATCCCATCATGCTAAACAAAAGGGCCCCGCTACCGTAACGGCAGCGGGGCCCTTTAAGCTATGAGCGATATCGCTTAGAGCTTGATGTCGATGTCGACGCCAGCGGGAAGGTCGAGACGCATGAGCGAATCAACGGTGCCCGAGGTGGGGTCGAGGATGTCGATGAGGCGCTTGTGGGTGCGCATCTCGAACTGCTCACGGGAGTCCTTGTTCACATGCGGCGAGCGGATAACCGTGTACAGGTTGCGCTCGGTGGGCAGGGGGACAGGACCGGAAACGCGAGCGCCGGTCTTCTGAGCGGTCTCGACGATGAGCTTCGCGGACTGATCGACGACCTCGTGATCATAGCCCTTGAGGCGAATGCGGATCTTCTGGGTAGCCAACTTAAACCTCCAAAGAGTGCGAGAGATGTTCTCGCGGATTACGTAACAGGGAGCTCGAACTTAGGCGTTCTTGCTCATGACCTCGTCCACGATGGACTTGGGCGCGGGCTCATAAGAGTCGAACTGCATCGTGTAGGATGCACGGCCCTGGGTCTGGGAGCGAAGGTCGGTAGCGTAACCGAACATCTCGCCCAGCGGCACCTTGGCACGGATGAGCTTGCTGTTCTTGCGATCCTCCATGCCCTCGATCTTGCCGCGGCGACCGGAGAGGTTGCCCATAACGTCGCCCATGTACTGCTCGGGGGTCTCGACCTCGACAGCCATGATCGGCTCGAGCAGCTGCGGGTCGGACTTCTTGAGGGCGTCCTTGATAGCCATGGAACCGGCGATCTTGAAGGCTGCCTCGGAGGAGTCGACCTCGTGGTAAGAACCGTCGAACAGGGTGACCTTGACGTCGAGGACCGGGAAGCCGGCGATAACACCGGTGTTCAGGGCCTCCTGGATGCCCTTGTCGATGGACGGGATGTACTCCTTGGGCACGACGCCGCCGACGATAGCGTTGACGAACTCGTAGCCGAAGCCCTCCTCCATCTTCTCGAGCTTGATGACGGCATGGCCGTACTGACCGCGACCACCGGACTGACGGACGAACTTGCCCTCGGCCTTCTCAACGTCGTGACCAGCGGTCTCGCGGTAGGCAACCTGGGGCTTACCAACGTTAGCGTCAACCTTGAACTCACGGAGCAGACGGTCGACGATAATCTCGAGGTGCAGCTCACCCATGCCGGCGATGATGGTCTGGCCGGT
>URVZ01000046.1 GCA_900551365.1 uncultured Collinsella sp. | reverse complement strand
TTTGCAATTACAAAAAGATGATTGGGCAAGATGTCAATCATGGTCTAACAGAGCCAAAGAAAAAGCCCCATTACTGGGGCTTATACCATCTAATGGCGGAGGAGGAGGGATTCGAACCCTCGTGACCTTATACAGGCCAAACGGTTTTCGAGACCGCCGCATTCAACCACTCTGCCACCCCTCCGCGTGGGGTAAAAACAAAGCAGGCTCAAAGGCCTGCTTTGGAATTAACTGGCGGAGAGTCAGGGATTTGAACCCTGGAGACGCTTTTGACGCCTACACGATTTCCAATCGTGCTCCTTCGGCCACTCGGACAACTCTCCGTTAAATGCGAAAGTCAGTATACACGAGGAATCGCAAAGTGCAAACAGAAAAGTTGGCATTTTTTGAAACGCTTGGCTTCGTGACGGGATCTAGAAGGCCAAAAACGGGCTCTGACCAGCATGGCTGCATGCAGCAAATTGTTCAAAATAGGTATTTATAGACGACGTGTCAGCAATTTTAAAAATCTTTGAACGGTGTTGTGAGCCACTGGTATGCATTTTGCGACCACAGCCTTGCACTTGCTGACCTGCGGTTCGATTTGGTTTGTCCCCGCAGCGCCGTATCTTGTCCACAGATCCGTCAAGCATTTGGCCAGCATTTGGTTGGAAGACGCATGAAGTGCCGTGTGAGTATGGACATATGTGGAGGTCATGAGGTTGTAGCTGCACATTCTTGCAGCCTGGGAGGTTGAAAGATATTATTACCAAGTCTTTTCCTGCTTCAGGCGCACCTTCACGACCTGGAGCCACATTTGCCCAGAGGAGGTGACAATATGAAGGCTTATGAACTGCTGTTCTTTGTTGACCCGTCGCTCGACCCCGAGACTCGTCTCGCTGTTATGAAGCGTATCGATACCACGATCGCTGAGGGCGCTGGCAAGGTCGACTCCGTTGACGAGTGGGGCAAGCGCAAGCTCGCCTACGAGATCAACGACCTCACCGATGGTGACTACACCCTCATCAACTTCCACGCAGATCCTACCCAGATCGCCGAGCTTGATCGCGTCCTGCGCATCACCGACGCCGTGGTCCGCCACATGATCGTCCGTCGCGACGACCAGGAGTAAGACTGTCGTTTTGGACTGGGCTTGTGCCCCAAGAGGAAGTAGTGAGTTATGAGCATCAATCGAGTGAACATCACCGGTAACCTCACGCGTGATCCCGAGCTGCGCGCCACCGCCGGCGGAACCCAGGTTCTGTCCTTTGGCGTCGCCGTGAACGATCGTCGCCGCAACCCGCAGACTGGCGAGTGGGAGGACTATCCCAACTTTGTCGACTGCACCATGTTCGGCACGCGCGCCGAGGCCGTGAGCCGTTTCCTGGCAAAGGGAAACAAGGTCGCGATCGAGGGCAAGCTGCGCTACAGCTCTTGGGAGCGCGACGGCCAGCGCCGGAGCAAGCTTGAAGTCATCGTCGATGAGATCGAGTTTATGAGCTCCCGTGGTGGCCAGGGTGGCTACGATCAGGGCGGTTACGCCCCCGCAGCTCCCGCGCCCGCACCGCGTCCTGCCGCACCGGTGGCTACGCCGCCCGCGGTCGACGTCTACGATGAGGACATCCCGTTTTAAGGGCTGTTCACCTATTTTTGAGTGAGAGGCGGCTTCGGTTCGCCGAAGTTGCCAAACGAAAGGTATTTTGACATGGCTAATGATTTTTCTGCACGTCAGCCGCGTCGTAAGTACTGCCAGTTCTGCAAGGAGAACACTGAGTTCATCGACTATAAGGATACTCAGCTTCTCCGTAAGTACATGACCGACCGTGGCAAGATCAAGCCCCGTCGCGTCACTGGCGCTTGCACGCAGCATCAGCATGACATCGCCAACGCCATCAAGCGCGCCCGCGAGATGGCTCTCCTGCCGTACACCGTCCCCGTGGTTTCCTCTCGTGGCAACCGCGACCGCGGCTAAGAAGGGAGACGCATCATGAAGGTTATTCTTCTCGATGAGATCAAGGGCAAGGGCGGCGAGGGTGACGTCGTAGAGGTCGCTCAGGGTTACGCTGAGAACTTCCTGTTCCCCAAGAAGCTCGCTGTTGCCGCCACCAAGGGCAACCTCAAGCAGCTTGACGAGCGTCGCAACAACATCGCCAAGCGCGAGGCCGTCCGTCTGGCTACCGCCAACGAGACCAAGGCTGCCTTCGAGGGCAAGACGGTCACCGTTGACGTCAAGGTCGGCGACGAGGGCATCCTCTTTGGCTCCGTTACCGCCGCTATGATCGCTGACGCCATCAAGGCTCAGCTCGGTATGGACATCGACCGCAAGCGCGTCGAGCTCGGTAAGCCCATCAAGGTTGCCGGTGCCCACACCGTTGCCATCTCGCTGTACCGCGAGATCAAGGCCGAGGTTGTCGTTCTCGTTGGCGTTACCGCCGAGGAGCTCGCTGCCGAGGCTGAGGCTGAGGAGACCGCTGAGGTCGCCGAGGCCGAGACCGCCGAGGTCGAGACTGAGGCTGCTGCCGAGTAGCATTTGCTGCAACGCAACAATCTTGTTCTAAGAAGGGCGCTCTGGGAGACCAGGGCGCCCTTTTGTTTTCTACGCTCAGCGAGCGCCATGGCAGGCGTTGTGGTGAAGTCCCACATGCGGGACCGTTCATCCGTTTCGTTCGGTGATGATTGCCGGGGCGCGGCCCGTTTTGGGGCTGTGGCTGATACTATGGATGCTCGCAAGCGATATGAATGAGGATGCTCATGGCATATGACGATAGGGAGACCGGGCTGACGGTTGAGGACCGCGGCTCAAAGTTGGGTCTTCCCCAAAACCAAGATGCAGAGGCCAATGTACTGGCCGCCATGCTGCTGTCGCCCGAGGTGGTCGAGGAGGCCCAGGTCGAGCTGCAGCCCGATGACTTCTACCGGCCCATTCATAAGACCATCTACACCGCGATGGTCGATATGTACAACAGCCGCATTCCCATCGACTCCATATCGCTGATCGATTACCTGCGCAGCATCAACAAGCTTGATGCCGTGGGCGGCGAGGCCTACATTTTGGAGCTGATGGGTCAGACCCTGTCGCTCGTGAACTGGCAGCACCATGCCGCCATCGTCCGTCGCGACTCGATGCTGCGCGAGCTGATCGGTGCCACCAACGAGATCAATGCGCTGGCCTATAACGCCCCTACCGACACCAAAGAGGTCGTGGAACTGGCCGAGAGTAAACTGCTCAAGGTCACGGCGCGCGAGGTCAAGTCGAGCTATAAGACACTGACCGAGTTTATGGTCGAGGCCTATAACGAGGCCGAGGAAGTGTGCAAGGCCGGCGGACAGGCCGCGGGCGTGCCCACCGGCTTCCCGTCGCTCGACCGCATGCTCATGGGCTTCCGCGAGGGCCAGCTCATCATTATCGGCGCCCGCCCTGCCGTGGGTAAGACGTCGTTCGCTCTGAACCTGGCGCTGAATGCCGCCGCTGCGGGCTATACCGTTGGCTTCTTTTCGCTGGAGATGTCGGGCAAGGAAATTGCCCAGCGCCTGATTTGCGCCTACGCCATGATCTCAATCAGCGACTTCCGTACGGGCCGCATTAGCCCCGAGCAGTGGGCCAATATCAACGAGGCCACGCAGACCTTGTCTAAGCTCGACATTCTGATTGACGATACGCCCGGCACCACGGTGACCGAGATCCGCGCCAAGAGCCGCCGCATGCTCCACAACAAGGAGAAGGCGATCATCATCCTGGACTACCTGCAGCTGGTGAGTCCTCCGCCGGGGCGTCGCTCCGAGAGCCGTACCGTCGAGGTCTCCGAGATGTCGCGTGGTTTAAAGATCATGGCCAAGGAGCTCAAGATCCCGCTCATTGCACTGTCGCAGCTGTCGCGTCAGGTTGAGTCCCGTACCGGCAAGCGCCCGCAGCTGTCCGACCTGCGTGAATCGGGCTCCATCGAGCAGGACGCCGACATCGTTATGTTCTTGGACCGCTCCGCCGATGAGGCCGAGGCCTCGCGTGACGATCGACCCGACGAGGGCGTTACGCGTATCGTCGTGGCCAAGAACCGTTCGGGCCCGATCGGTGACGTCGACCTGATGTTCCTGCCGGCATCCACCAAGTTCTATGAGCTTGATGGGGCGCATACCGAGGAGTAGGACAGGCGCCCGTTGCACGGGTATACTGGGAATGTTTTGTGCTTCTGCGTGCCGGCGTGGCGCGTAGACAGTCCATGAATGTAAGGAGTAAACATGCCGTCAACCGTTTTGGTCGGTGCCCAGTGGGGCGATGAGGGCAAGGGTAAGATCTGCGACCTGGTCGCCGGCGACTTCGATGCCGTCGTGCGCTATTCGGGCGGTAATAACGCCGGCCACACCATCGTCGTCAACGGCAAGAAGTACGGCCTGCACCAGGTGCCCTCCGGCATCATGTATTCCGACCATGTGTCGGTGATCGGTAACGGCTGCGTCGTCAACCCCAAGGTTGTCCTTGAGGAGATTGACATGTTCGAGGCCGACGGCATCACCACCAAGAACCTCAAGATCAGTGGCAACGCGCACATCATCATGCCGTACCACATCGATCTGGATGGTGCTTTTGAGCAGAAGCTCGGCAAGAAGAACATCGGTACCACCAAGCGCGGCATCGGTCCGTGCTACCAGGACAAGATGGCCCGCATCGGTCTGCGCATGCAGGACATGCTGGACGAGACGCTGTTCCGCGACAAGCTGGAGACCGCTCTTGCCCGCGTGAATCCCGAGCTCGAGCTCATCTACCACCTGCCCACCTACACCGTGGACCAGATCTGCGACGAGTACCTGCCCATGGCCGAGCGCCTGCGTCCCTACATCACCGAGACGAGCCTGCTGCTCAACAACATGATCGACGAGGGCAAGGACCTGCTGTTCGAGGGTGCCCAGGCAACGCTGCTCGACATCGACCACGGCACCTATCCGTACGTGACATCTTCCAACTGCACCGCCGGCGGCGCCATCACCGGCTCCGGCGTCGGTATGAAGAATGTCGACCGCGTGCTGGGCGTCATGAAGGCCTATATCACCCGTGTCGGGTCGGGCCCCATGCCCACCGAGCTTTCCTATGAGTCCGAGGCCGGCCATACGCTGACCGAGGAAGGCTATGAGTACGGCGTGACTACCGGCCGTCGTCGTCGCTGTGGTTGGTTCGATGGCCCCATCGCCAACTACGCCTCGCGTGTCAACGGCCTCACCGATATCGCCATGACCAAGCTCGACGTGCTTTCGGCTTTCGACACCATCAAGGTGTGCGTGGCCTACGACGTCGACGGCGAGCGCTACACGAGCGTGCCCGAGCATCAGGTTCGCTTTGAGCACGCCAAGCCCATCTACGAGGAGCTTCCGGGCTGGAAGTGCGACATCACCGGTTGCCGCAGCTTTGAGGAGCTGCCGCAGGAGGCTCAGGACTACGTGGCGTTTATCGAGGATCTGGCACACACCCGCGTGACGTTCATTGGCGTCGGCGCCGATCGCGAGCAGATCATCAACCGATTCTGGAAGTAATCGGTTTATACGGTTATTGCGATATACCCCTTTGCAGCCCGGACGGGCGGCCGAGGGGTATATTTGCTTGCAAAGGGCTCGCGCGGAGCGGGCCGTTCATCCATAGAGGAGGCACCCTTGAAGGCGGACACTCAAACCATCGACATCCTGTTGTTGGGCAGCGGCGGCCGCGAGCATGCTCTGGCGGCTAAGCTCGCAGCATCACCGCGCGCCGGCAAGCTCTACATTGCGCCGGGTAACGGCGGCACCGCGAGCTGCGGCGAGAACGTGGTTCTCGACGATTGCGATCCTGCGGCCGTGGCGGCGTTTGCCCAGAGCCACGGATGCGGACTCGTGGTGATTGGCCCCGAGGCTCCGCTCGTGGCGGGCGTTGCCGATGCCGTGCGCGCGGCGGGCATTCCCTGCTTTGGCCCGGGTGCCGAGGGCGCCCAGATGGAGGGTTCCAAGCTATTCTCCAAGCAGCTCATGGAGCGTGCCGGCATTCCGACGGCCGCCTACGGCTCATTTACTGACGAGGCTTCGGCTCTCGCCTATGTGCGCGAGCAGGGTGCCCCGCTGGTCGTGAAGGCTGACGGCCTGGCCGCAGGCAAGGGCGTTATCGTGGCGACTGAGCTTGCGCAGGCCGAGGAGGCCGTGCGCGAGTGCTTTGGTGGCACCTTTGGCGATGCCGGCAGCACCGTGGTTATCGAGGAGATGCTCGTTGGTCCCGAGTGCTCACTGCTGGCCTTTACCGACGGCAAGACCGTGCGCCCCATGGCTACCTCGCAGGACCACAAGCGCGCGCTTGAGGGCGACCTTGGTCCCAACACCGGCGGCATGGGTGTCTACAGCCCGGTGCCCATCGTGACCGACGAGGAGCACGCCACCATGGTGAAGGTCATGGAGCAGACCGTGGCCGAGCTCGCTGCCGAGGGTATCGACTACCGCGGCTGCCTGTACGGCGGCTTTATGCTCACCCCCGCCGGTCCCAAGGTGCTGGAGTTCAATGCCCGCTTTGGCGACCCCGAGACGCAGGTCGTGCTGCCGCGCCTTAAGAACGACCTGGTTGAGGTCATGCTGGCTTGTGCCAACTGCGAGCTCGATCAGATTGAACTCGACTGGCGTGACGAGTGGGCCGTGGCCGTTGTCCTGACGAGCGCGGGCTACCCCGGCAGCTACGAGAAAGGCAAGGTCATCACCGGTATTGAGGATGCCGAGGCCATGGAGAACGTGACCGTGTACCACGCGGGCACTGCCGTGGTGGGCGGCCAGCTCGTGACCAACGGTGGCCGCGTGCTTGCCGTGACCGCTCTGGGCGACACGTTCGAGAACGCTCGCAACCTTGCCTACGAGGCCTGCGAGAAGATTGATTTTGAGGGCAAGACCCTGCGTCACGACATCGGCCTGCGCGCGCTGCGCGGTCGCGACGCCTGGGATGCCTAAAATCCGAGAGGAATGAGACGGATGGACGAGAAGAACGAAGAGCTCGTGGACGCGCAGATCGTCGAAGAGGACAGCCGCATGTATGGGCACGCCGAGGGCGAGCCTGGTGGCGAGGTCGCTGACGAGCCGGCACTGGTGCTGGGCGACGACGACCCGCACGATGCCGAGCTGCACGAGAAGATTCTTTCGGAGGAGTGCGCTTGGAAGGGCAAGATCTTCGACGTCCACCGTCTTGAGGTTGAGCTGCCTAACGGTCACCGCAGCGCCCGCGATATCGTTCGCCATCCGGGTGCGGCGGCCGTTGTGGCACTGACCGAGAGCGGCAAGATCGTACTGGTGCGTCAGTACCGCACCGCCATCGACCGCGTGACGGTCGAGATTCCCGCCGGCAAGCTCGATCCAGGCGAGGACCCGCTCGATTGCGCCAAGCGCGAACTGCATGAGGAGACGGGCTTTAGGGCTGGTCGTATTCGCTTTTTGACGTCGATTGTCACGTCCTGCGGTTTTTGCGATGAGATCATCCACATCTACTTGGCTACCAAGCTCGAGTTCGATGCGCCCAACCCCGATGATGACGAGTTTGTCAACGTGGACCTGGTGCCGCTGCACGAGCTGATCGACGCCGTGCTCGACGGCAAGATCGAAGACGCCAAGACCGTCGTAGGCGCCTTGGCCTGCGACAGCATCGCGCACCGCCTTGGGGGCGCGGAGCTTTAACGAGTGGGGATAGCCCTGGGACAAGTACTACTGATTGCTTTGTCTCAGGGCCTTACGTTGCTGATATTTCTTTGAGGATCACATGCTGAAGAGGTTTTTGTCTTATTACAAGCCCCAGATGGGGCTTTTTGTTGCTGATACTGTTTGTGCTCTGGTGCTTGCCGCCATTGACCTGGCGTTTCCTATTATTCTGCGCAATTTGACCGGTGGGCTATTTACTCAGGGTCAGGCTGCCATTATGCAGGCGCTCGGCATGATCGCGGTGGGCTTGGTGCTGATGTATGCCGTCCGCTGCGCCTGCCGCTACTTTGTGAGCTATTGGGGTCACGTGATGGGCGCACGCATGGAGTCCAAGATGCGCGAGGACCTGTTCGACCAGTATGAGCGCTTTAGCTTTGCGTACTTCGACCGCAACAGCTCGGGCGACATGATGAGCCGCGTGGTCAACGACCTGTTCGATATCTGCGAGGCGGCGCATCACGTGCCCGAGTGGATCATCATCTGCGGCATCGAGATTATCGGCTCGTTTGTGATTCTCTTTACCATCGCCCCGGTGCTGGCGCTCGCCATGGCCGTGGTGACGGCGGCGTTTGCGGTCATCATGTTTTGGCAGAACATGCGCATGCGCGAGGTCTTTAGCGACAACCGCAAAAAAATCAGCGGCATCAATGCGCAGCTGCAGGATTCGCTGGCGGGCATGCGCGTGGTCAAGAGCTTTGCCAATGAGGAGACCGAACGCTTCAAGTTCCGCGCCTCCAACAATCGCTATCTTTCGTCCAAGGAGAACATGTATCACGCCATGGGCGTCTATACCGCGACGTATGGCCTGCTCTCGGGTGTGCTCTATGTGATCGTGGTGCTGCTGGGCGGCTGGCTGGTCGCCCAGGGACAGCTGCAGGCGGTCGATATGGCGACCTTTGCACTCTATATTTCGCTGTTCTGCACGCCGCTCGAGACACTCGTCAATTCGGCCGAAACGTATCAGAAGGCTATCGCCGGCTTTAAGCGTATGGACGAGGTGCTCTCGACCGCGCCGGATATCCAGGACAAGCCGGGCGCCACTGATCTGCAGGTGACTGCCGGCGCCGTGGAGTATCACGACGTGTGCTTTAACTACGAGGACGTTGAGCTGGGCGAGGGCTATGCCGACGAGCGTCCCGTTATCGACCATATGGACCTGTCCATCAAGCCCGGGCAGACCATCGCTTTGGTTGGCCCTTCGGGCGGCGGCAAGTCCACGACCTGTTCGCTGCTGCCGCGCTTTTATGACGTGGCTACCGGATCCATTAGCATCGACGGTCAAGACGTGCGCGATGTGACGCAGCAGAGCCTGCGCCGTGCCATCGGCCTGGTGCAGCAGGATGTCTATCTGTTTGACGGTACGATTGGCGAGAACATCGCCTACGGCAAGCCGGGCGCTACGGCGGAAGAGATCGCCGAGGCCGCCCGTCGCGCCAACATCGATGCCTTTATCGAGTCGCTTCCGCAGGGCTACGACACCGTGGTGGGCGAGCGCGGCAGCCGTCTTTCGGGCGGACAGAAGCAGCGCGTTGCCATCGCGCGCGTGTTTCTCAAGAACCCCAAGATCCTTATTTTGGATGAGGCGACGAGTGCTTTGGATAACGAGAGCGAGGAGGCGGTGCAGGAGTCGCTCGAAGAGCTGGCACGCGGCCGCACCACGATCATCATCGCCCATCGTCTCTCGACCATTAAGCACGCCGATGAGATTGCGACCGTTGAGCATGGTCGCGTTGTGGAGCGTGGCACGCACGAGGAGCTTCTCGCCCGTGGCGGCACCTATGCCCGTTACTATCGAATGCAGTTCGAAGGTGCGCGTGCGCACGAGCTCGACTGATTGATATGACAGGAAGTTTATGGCTGACAAGAACCCTTTGACTCCGGAAGAAGTGACGGAGTTATTCTCCGAAATCGATGCATCCGGTGTCTTGGATCCCACGCTCGCCAAAAAGCGTACCGAGCGCATGCGTGAGAAGGAGGCTGCGGCCAAGCGCGGTGATAAAGCGGCGCTAGCGCAGCTGCGCAGCGAGGACCGCGCGAGCCAGGCAAAACATATCGACCCGCTGTCCGAGGACGATCCTTCGGGCTCGCAGGTGAGCCATACCATTACGAAGACCGCGATGGCCGTGGTCATCGGTATTTTGGTGCTGATCGTGGGCATGCAGATTGGCTACGGCGTGATGCGTCGTCTGAACACCGCCAACCTGTCCGAGAGCGTTTCGGTCGATACCGTTTCGACCGCGCTCAAGGGTGGCCTTGAGTGGGGTAACGGCTTTACGCAGTTCCCGCTCGATTTTACCGTCGATGAAGCCGATGAACGCACGGGCACGGTCGAGGTGACGGTGTTGGACACATCGTCTGCCAACGAGCTCGAGCTGCTGTCCAATGGTCAGATCCAGGCCGCGGCGCTTGCGACCAACGCGCTGCTCAACGATAAGATCGACCGCGTGGTGTATAACGTTCACGCCTATATCGACGAGGATAGCAACATTCAGCACGATTCCTTCTTTGGCATGTTTCCCGCCCACGGCCACCAGAGCGCCATCCTGACGTTCGTGTGGACCAAGAGCTCATCCAACGCTACGAGTATCGACTGGAAGATGCGCATCGTGAGTATGGACGACACCATCGCCGAGCGCATTCAGAAGCAGGTGAACTCGGTGTCGTCGTTGATTGAGGACCCGGTGGTGAGCCAGACCAAGATTGACGAGGAAAAGGCCGAGCGCGATCTGGAGCATCGTCTGCATGGCCGCGAGATTTTCCGCGGCGGCAAGCCCGATCGCACACCGTCCGAACTGCTGGAGCAGGACAAGAAAAAATAAGACGCCATCATCCCGCGTGAGCCACAAGCCCCGCGGGATGATTTTTTGGGACGGGATTAAAAAACATTATGCATAGAAAGTCATAATTATCATTTCGTAAACATTTCGATGAAATTAACGCCATGAGGCATGCTTGCGGTTACAATACCGCGAGGCCTAACTACACACCTTTAAGCCGGTCCTGTGAGACCGGGAAGGAGAATTATGGCGAACAACCATACCGCGGGCGCTGCCGCCCGCACCTTCGCGCCTAGCGAGCTTTGCCAGCGTATGCTGGCCAAAACCAGCAAGGGCACCTGCGGTCCCTGCATCCTGTATCTTGAGGATGGGACCATTTTTTATGGACGTGCATGCGGCGCTGAGGGCACCGCGACCGGCGAAGTCTGCTTCAACACCTCGCTCGAGGGCTACTTTGAGGTCATGACCGACCCGAGTTATGCCGGCCAAATCGTAACCATGACCTATCCGCAGATCGGCAACTACGGTATCGACGAGACCGACGTCCAGTCGGCCTTCCCCGGCGACGCTGTGCGCCCTGCGAGCGCTCCGGCCATGCGCGGCATGATCATTCGCGACATGTGCGCCACGCCTTCTAACTGGCGCTCGGCCGTCAGCGTGCCGGAGTACCTGCGCGCTCACGGCATCGTCGCTATCGAGGGTGTCGACACTCGCGCCCTGGTGCGCCACCTGCGCGACAATGGTTCCAAGATGGGCATTATTTCGACCGAGATCTTCGACGTCGACGAGCTTGCCGAGCGTCTGGCCGCTGCGCCCACGCTGGTAGGCGAGAACCTGGTCAAGACCGTAAGTTGCCCCGTACCTCACGAGTTTGTGGCCGCCGACCTGCCTGCCACGCATGACTTTGCGCTTACGGCTGCCGCTCCTGCCCGTCACAAAGTGGTCGCCTACGACTGCGGTGTGAAGCGCGGCATTCTGGAGGGTCTGGTCCGCGCCGGCTGCGACCTTACCGTCGTGCCGTGGGATACGCCCGCGAGTGAGGTGCTCGACATGAATCCCGACGGTGTCTTTTTGTCCAATGGTCCCGGCGACCCCGACGCCGTGGTGGAGACCTACGAGCAGGTGCAGCAGCTGATCGGCAAGGTGCCGGTCTTTGGTATTTGTCTTGGTCACCAGATGATCAGCCTGGCCTGCGGCGCTCAGATGGAAAAGCTTAAGTTCGGTCACCGCGGTGGCAACCAGCCGGTCATGAACCTGGTAAGCCGCCGTGTGGAGATCACCGCGCAAAACCATGGCTTTGGCCTGCTGTTCCCCAGCTTGGGCAAGCTTGTCCCCGAGCTTTCCGGCGGCGAGACCGAGCATGCGGCCGATGGAGATCTGCGCGTCTGGGTGCGCCGCGGAATCGCGCCGGTCGTGATGAACGAGCGCTTTGGTCGCATTCGCCTGACGCATGTGAACCTCAACGACGGCACCGCCGAGGGCATCCAGCTGCTCGACGCCCCGTGCTTCTCGGTCCAGTACCACCCCGAGGCCTCGCCTGGCCCCACCGATGCCCACTATCTCTTTACCGCCTTTACGCGACTCATGGACGGCGAGGAGAACTACCTGGATATCGACACCGCGAAGGACCGCCTTGCCGGCTGGAACTTTGCTGAGTCCGAGACCGCTGAGACCGAGGAGAACTAATATGCCTAAACGTACTGACATCAAGCGCATCCTCGTCATTGGTTCGGGCCCCATCGTTATCGGCCAGGCCTGCGAGTTCGACTACTCCGGCGCCCAGGCCTGCAAGGTGCTCAAGGAGGATGGCTTTGAGGTCATCCTGGTCAACTCCAACCCGGCGACCATCATGACCGACCCGGGTCTTGCCGATCGTACCTATGTCGAGCCCATCACCGCCGAGTTTATCGAGCGCGTAATCAAGAAAGAGCGCCCGGACGCGCTGCTGCCCACGCTGGGCGGCCAGACCGGTCTGAACGCCGCCGTCGAGCTGGCGAAAGACGGTACGCTCGACAAGTACGGCGTCGAGATGATCGGCTGTGACCTTGCCGCCATCGAGCGCGGCGAGGACCGCAAGCTCTTTAACGAGGCCATGGCCGAGATCGGCCTGGAGGTCGCGCGCTCGGGCTATGCCTACAGCGTGGCCGACGCCGAGGCCATCGCCGAGCGCGTGGGCTATCCCTGCGTACTGCGCCCGAGCTTTACCCTCGGCGGCGCCGGTGGCGGCATCGCTCATACCCACGAGGAGCTCGTCTCCATCGTGAGCCAGGGCCTTGAGCTCTCGCCTGCCCATGAGGTGCTGGTCGAGGAGTCCATCGAGGGCTGGAAAGAGTACGAGATGGAGGTCATGCGCGACCACGCCGGCAACGGCATCATCGTGTGCTCCATCGAGAACCTCGACCCCATGGGCGTGCATACCGGCGACTCCATCACCGTGGCGCCGGCGCAGACCCTCTCCGACCTGGAGTATCAGCGCATGCGTGTCGCCTCGCTCGCCATCTTGGAGAAGATCGGCGTCGAGACCGGCGGCTCCAACGTGCAGTTTGCCGTGAACCCCCAGACCGGCCGCCTGATCGTCATCGAGATGAACCCGCGCGTGAGCCGCTCGTCCGCACTGGCCTCCAAGGCCACGGGCTTCCCCATCGCCAAGGCCGCCGCTCGCCTGGCCGTGGGCTACACGCTCGACGAGATCGTCAACGACATTACCAAGGCAACACCCGCCTGCTTTGAGCCCACGATCGACTACTGCGTGGTCAAGGTGCCACGCTTTGCCTTCGAGAAGTTCAAGGGCACCGACCCCACGCTCACCACGCGCATGAAGGCCGTGGGCGAGATTATGGCGATCGGTCGCACCTTTGAGGAGGCCTTCGGCAAGGCCATGCGCTCGCTGGAGGACGGACACCAGGGCATTTGCGCCGGTGGCAAGGAGGGTGCCGACAAGCTGAGCGACGACGAGCTCGCCCAGGCCGTGGGCACCCCGACCGAGCACCGCATCTTCTTTGTGGTCGAGGCCCTGCGCCGCGGCTGGGACATCACCCGTATCCATGCCATCTGCGGTATCGATCCGTGGTACCTCAACCGTATCAATGACATGGTGCAGGTCCAGGAGAGCATCCGCGGCCTGCGTGTGGAGGATATCGACGCCGACGCGATGCGCCTGCTCAAACAGTACGGCACGAGCGACGCCGAGATCGCCGCGCTGACCAGCTCGGACGAGCGCTTTGTGCGCGCCTATCGCAAGGGCCTGGGCGTGGTTCCCAGCATGAAGA
>URVZ01000045.1 GCA_900551365.1 uncultured Collinsella sp. | reverse complement strand
CATCGAGCACCACGATAGGCGCGTCTTTAAGGATCGCGCGGGCGAGTGCCACGCGCTGGACCTCGCCGCCCGAAAGATATGCTCCGCCGGCGCCGAGCATGGTGTTGATGCCCTGGGGGAGCTTGGCCACAATGTCGTCGCACTGAGCTGCGGAGAGGGCCGCACGCACTTCGTCGTCAGTGGCCGAAGGCTTGGAGGCGCGCACGTTATCGGCAAGTGTTTGCCGGAACAGCTGGTTGGTCTGGAACACAAAGGCGACCTGGTCCATAAGCTCGTGCGGATCCATATCGCGAACGTCTACACCGCCTACGAGCACTCGACCCGAAGAGACATCCCAAAAACGCGGGATCAGGCTTGCGCAGGTTGACTTACCGCCACCCGAGGGACCCACCAGGGCGAGGGTGCTACCAGCGGGAACGCTGAAACTCACATGGTTGACGGCAGGTGCTTCGGCGCCCTCGTACGTAAAGCTCACGTCCTCAAATCGCACGTCGCCGCCGGCAGGGTGCTTGGGTTGCGCGGGCACGGAGAGCTGCTTGGAATCCATGACGCTTCGAATACGAGCCAGCGAATCGGCACTCATCTGAGAGGCCTCGCCCACAAACATGAGCTTGGTCATGGCCGTCGGTACCACGTCCGAAAATATCGCGTAAAACGTGAAGTTGGCCAAAAAGTGTGCAAAATCCGTCTCGCCCGGAGCCAGCAACAACGCCACCGGCAAAAAGAATGCCACGAGGCCGTTGAGCGCGGTAAGATTGAGTACCTGCGGACCTCGGCAGAACGTGCCCGCATAGTTTTGCGCCATGTCGGCGTATTCGGCGATCGCGTCGTGGAACGCCTTAAAGGAATAGACCGTCTGCTGAAACACCTTGACCACGGGAATGCCGCGTACGTATTCGGTACCGGTCTTGTTCATCTTGACCAGCGCGCCCATGTAGGCCTTCATAAACTCGCCGCCTTTGCCGCCCATCATGGTGGCCATGGCACCAAGCGAAATGGCCACCGAGATGAGGCATGCCGTGCCCAAGCGCCAATCGAGGGCGAATAGCAACACGAGCAAGCCCACGACCATGGCGGTGGCGCCGGCGATATCGGGCAACATGTGTGCGAGCAAAGTCTCGGTAGAGGCGGCGCATCCGTCTACAATACGGCGCAGCTCACCGGTGGCGTGCGTGTCAAAGAAGCCAAGCGGCAGCTTAAGCAGGTGCTCGCTCGTAGTCTTGCGGATATTGGACGCGCAGCGAAACGCAGACAGGTGCGTGCACATGAGCCCCACGAAATAAACTACGATGCTTGCCAGCGCAAAACCCACGGCCCACCAGCCATACATCGCGATGTCGCAGGCTTCGCTCCAGTTAGGTGCCACGGCGATCAGATCGCGCGCGACAAGCCAAATGCACACGTACGGGCCAAAGCTCAGCAGCTGCGAGAGCGCTGAGAGCGCCATGCCCAAATACGTTAGGAATTTGCGGTCACCGGCATATGCAAGCAGCTCGCCGATACCGCCGCCTTCCCTTTTTGATCCCTTTGCCATGAGATTCCTTTCTAACGGCTTGAGAGTTAACCGTAATGAACTTATCATTGATGTGTTAGCCATGGCTCACAATCAAGCCAGGCGTGGACGTTTCTGCAAAGGAAAGGGACGCTTTTGCAAATACGGCAGGCAGCGACCGACATAACCGAGCTCTACGCACCGCAATTTGAGCAGTTTGGCCTGGAGCTTACCGGCAAGGGCGCCGTCTTTACCGGCGAGGTGGCAAACGATCGGGCGCACGGACGCGCATGGATCATGCCCCTCTCCCCCACCTGCATCGTCATGGAGCATTTCATCACCCCGACGCACGATATGTACCTGGCCGAATACACACCCGAGCCATACGCCTGCGTGAGCGAAGTCAGCGCGCCCACACTTACATGCATGCCCGAGGCTGGCATAACGCCCGCGAACCTCAAACCATTGCATGGACCATGGCCAAACAATGCCGTTTGCAGCTTTATCCAAGATAGCTGTGGCGAGGAATTAAGCCCGCTGTTTGCGGGGGAGCTTTATCACTCGCGCTCGGTGCTCTTTTTGCCTGGATATTTTGACGAACTGGAACACCGCTATCCCACCGAGTTCGCGGAAGTCTTTGAGGCGTTTGCCGAGTCGTGGCACGAGGAAGCGACGTCTGCCATCTGCCACACGCTGCGCCGGATTAACGAGGAACGCGCCCGTACCGTAGGCGGACACGTCTATATGCAAGGCATCGTGGAGACCATGGTCGCGGAGCTCGCCTGTTCGCGCGCGGCCCACAAGCAGGCGCGGCAGGCGGCAGGCACGCGCGCCAGCGTGACCATTGCCGAGGAAGCGACGGCAATGATTGAGCGTGCGCTCGACAAAGGCAGACGTGTGGGTATCAACGAGGTGGCCGAGAGGCTCTACACAAGCCGCTCCAAACTATGCGCCACCTTTAAGGCCCAAACTGGCGAGTCTCTGGGCGCCTACATTCGCAGACGCCGTATGGAGCGAGCACAGGACCTTTTGGCCGATGGCGCGCTCGCGATAGCGCAGGTGGCAGAGCGTCTAGGCTACCCTCAGCAGGCCGCCTTCGCCCAAGCCTTCAAACAATACACCGGCATGACACCCACGGCTTGGCGAAGCAAGCATCGCTAAGGCCCAAGCTCCCTGGCCGTAACGGAGCGATTAATTAGCCGCCGCCCGTCAGCTCACCCAGGATCTAAACGTCAAGATGTGCACAATCAAGCGCCTTTTTGATAAGAGGGACAGATCGATCAGCCAAATACAACGGAATGTTGAGCACCCCGTCGTCGAGCTTTAGGTTCTTAAGTGAGTAGCGGACCCTCAATGGAGTCGTCTCCGCATGCTTGTCGGCATAGTACTTAAGGCTCTTGGAATGAACGACCTCTCCCGATTTGACCTCGACGGGAACGATTTCGTTTCCGACTTGAATCAAAAAATCGACTTCGTGCTTCGGCTTCTCGTTTGTCCAATAACGCGGAGCAGCATCTAACTGTGAAAGTAATGCCTGAAGCACATAGTTCTCGGCGAACGAACCTTTGAACTCCGAAAAAAGCGCATCCGAGATGGCAAAAGCGGACGCATCCAGCCTTGCCATGCGGCGCAGCAAGCCGACATCAAGACAGTAGACTTTAAATGCCTTGAGGTCATCGTACGCAGAGAGCGGCACACCACCGGCAGCATTAAGGCGAACCGCCGTGATGAGCCCAGCATCGGCAAGCCATTCCAGAGCATCCTCGTATTCTCGAGCACGAGCCCCCTCGCGCACCGCACCCCAAACGAACTTTTTGTTCTCGCGCGCCAACTGAGCTGGAATCGAGTTCCATATTTGCGAAAGCTTGGCGAACTGCGCACGGCCACCATGCTTGGCAAAATCGCGCTCGTAGGAATCCAAGAGATCAGACAACACCTTATCGACCTGAACGATATCGCCCGTCTCCACCCACCGGCCAAGAGCCTCTGGCATGCCGCCGCATGCAAAATAACGACGAAGATGCTCGACGAGACGGACATGGAAGAAATCGGGCACTGTCTCGATCTGATCCAGGCCGCCAAGGTATTCGTCGTAGTTTGCAGCGCCCTCGGCTTTCAGAAACTCGGAAAAGCTCATGGGGCGCATCTCCATGAACTCGACCTTTCCCACCGGAAAAGCGCTGGTCTCACGGGACAAGCGAACGCCCAACAAAGACCCTGCGCATGCGACGTGATACTCGGGGGCCTCGTCACAGAAGTATTTAAGGGCGCCGACTGCAGAAGGACAATCCTGGATCTCATCAATAATAAGCAGCGTTTCGCCGGGCTCGATAGGCTGTCCAAGTGCCAGGGAAAGATTTGAGATGATCCGTCGAGGATCGCGCGTACCTTCGAAAAACTGAGCGTACTCGCTCTGTACCCCAGGTGACGGCTCCTCGAGCGTCAGATACACAAAATTGAGGTACGAGGTTCGGCCGAACTCCTTAAGCGCCCACGTCTTTCCAACCTGGCGCGCCCCCTTAAGGATAAGCGGCTTACGATATTCTGACGCTTTCCAAGCGTTAAGCTTGGCAATGATATCTCGCTGCATGACCGAACCTCCCGCAAAGAAACTTCCGTAAACGTGATATTTCCCACATTTTACCCTAGGTAAAATGTGACATTTATCACATTTACGGAAGTTTTAAGCTCATTTCGCCACACTTTCATCACATTCAAAAGGCGGAGGCGCATTTTGCGCCTCCGTTACCATCTTTCCTATCAGCCCGCCTGACCCGAACGGCCGAGTCGTCACGGAACCCGGGAGCCCCGGCAGGGCGGGTGCTTGCTCAAAATGAGTTCCGCACGCAAAGAAGGCCACTTAATGTGGCCTTCGCCTTGCGCAGGACTGTTCGAAATTTTGAGGAAGCACCCGCCCTGCCGGGGCTCCCGGGTTCCCGCTTACGAGAGCGACGTTCTCAGCAACTCGTTGAAGAGCTTCGGGTTGCCCTTGCCGCGGCTCGCCTTCATGCACTGGCCCACCAAAAAGCCGATGACCTTCTGGTTGCCGTCACGATACTGCTGCGCCTGATCGGCACAGTTAGCCAGCACCTCATCCACAATCGGCTGCAGTGCACCGGCATCGCTCACCTGACGCATACCGCGCTCGTCGACGATCTTGTTGGGGTCGTCGCCGGTCTGGGCCATGGCCTCAAAGACCTCGTGCGCCTGGTTGGAGCTGATGGCATCGGTCGCCAGCAGCTTGGCAAGCGCTGCCACCTGAGCCGGCGCGATGCCGGACTCGGCCAGCGAGACGCCCGCGCCCTTAAGGTAGGCGATCATCTCGTTCACCAGCAGGTTCGCGACCGTCTGGGCCTCCTTGCCGGCCATACCGGTAGCAGCAGCCTCAAAGAACTCGGCAAACTCCGGGTCGCCGGCAATCTGCTCGGCATCGGCGGCCTTAATGCCAAAGTCGGCCTCAAAACGGGCGCGCTTGGCATCGGGCAGCTCGGGAATCTCGCCGCGGCAGCGATCGATAAACTCGTCATCCAGATCGAACGGCGCCAGATCGGGGTCGGGGAACAGACGATAGTCGTCGGCCGTCTCCTTGACGCGCATGACCACGGTGCGCTTGCGGCTGGGCTCCCAGTGGCGGGTCTCCTGATAGATGATGCCGCCCTCCTCGAGCACCTCGGCCTGACGGCAAATCTCGTAGGCAAGGCCATCGTGCAGGCTCTTAAACGAGTTGAGGTTCTTGAGCTCGGTCTTGGTGCCCAGCTTGGTCTCGCCGCGGCGGCGCAGCGACACGTTGCCGTCGCAGCGCATGGAACCCTTCTCCATGGAGCAGTCCGAAATGCCCAGCGTCACAAAGATGCGACGGAGCTTCTCCATAAACAGGCGAGCCTCCTCGGGCGTACGCAAGTCGGGCTCGGTGACGAGTTCAATCAAAGGCGTGCCGCAGCGGTTGTAGTCGACGAGCGACTCGGCCGCGGCGGTAATGCGGCCCTCGGCACCGCCCACATGGACCATCTTGGCAGCGTCCTCCTCCATGTGGATGCGCAGGATGCGAATGGGCACCGTGTAGGAACCGTCCTCGCGACGCTCAGGCATCTGCAGGTTGGACGCATCATAGCTGGCCAGATGGCCGGCGCGCTGGTTGCCCTCGCGCATGGTCGACGTCATGGACGTGGACAGGCCCTCGGCGTTGGCCGAGGCGCTCGCCAGACTCTGGGCCTCGGCCTCGCCAAATGCGCAGTCGGGGCGCTCGGCGGCACCGCGACCGGTCACGTCCAGGTCCAGGTGACCGTACATGGCAAAGGCGACCGGACCCTGCGTGGTCTGGAAGTTCTTGGCCATATCGGGATAGAAGTAATGCTTGCGGTAGAACATCGAGTGGCGCTGGATCTCGCAGTTGGTGGCGAGACCGGCCTTGACGATGCTCTCGATGGCGCGCTTGTTGGGCACCGGCAGGGCGCCAGGCAGGCCTAGGCACACCGGGCACACGTTGGCGTTGGGCTCGTCATCGTGGCTGAGCTTGCAGTTGCAGAACATCTTGGTATCGAGTGCGGTGAGCTCGGTATGGATCTCCAGGCCGATCACGGCCTCCCAATCCTGCAGGACCTCGGAAAGCTCCTTCATTACAGCTCGCCTCCCTTCCCGGCAAAATCGGGCGCGACGGAAAGTGCGGGCGCACCCGTGGCGGCATCGGCAAAGCCGCGCTCCAGGGCGCGGGCAAACGTGAGCAGCTGACGGTCCTTAAACGCCGGACCAACCAGCTGGGCAGAAACGGGCAGCTGAGTATCCTCGCCCAGGCCCAGCGGCACCGAGATACCACCGTTGCCGCAAATGTTGAGCGAGATGGTGTACAGGTCGGAGAGGTACATCTGCGTGGGGTCGCTGATCTCGCCAAACTTAAAGGCCGTGCGCGGCGAGGCGGGCATAAGGATGGTGTCCACCTTGGCATACGCGGCATCGTAGTCCTGCGTGATGAGCGTGCGGGCCTTTTGCGCGGCGTAGTAGTATTTGTCGTACACGCCCGAGCTCAGCAGGTAGGCGCCGAGCATCTGACGGCGCTTGGCCTCGGCGCCAAAGCCGTGGGCGCGCGAAAGCGAGCTCTGGTCGGACAGGTTGGCACAGCCCTCCTCCTGATAGCCGTAGCGAATGCCGTCGAAGCGAGCCAGGTTGGAGAACGCCTCGGCCGGGCCGATGACGTAGTAGGCGGCGATGGCAGCGTCCAGGTGCGGCAGGTCGACCTCGACCAGCTCGGCGCCCTGGTTCTGCAGCTCCTGGGCGGCGCGCTGAACAGCGACCTTGACCTCGGGCGTCAGGCCCTCGGCATCCATAAACGCGGGGATGATGCCCACACGCTTGCCCTCGATGCTGTCGTTGAGATGCTCGGTAAAGTCGACGGCGCAATCCTGGCTGGTGCAGTCGTACGGATCGTGGCCCGCGCCGGTAAGCGCGTTCATGGCCAGCGCGACGTCCTCGACCGTGCGGCCGAAGGGCCCCACCTGGTCGAGCGACGAGCCAAAGGCAACCACGCCGTAACGGCTCACGGCGCCATACGTGGGCTTAAAGCCCACCACGCCGCACAGCGACGCCGGCTGGCGAATGGAGCCGCCGGTGTCCGAGCCCAGCGAGAGCGCGACCTCGCCCGCGGCGACGGCTGCAGCGGAGCCGCCCGAGGAGCCGCCGGGCACGCGCTCGGTATCCCAAGGGTTGTTGGTGCGGTGGAACGCCGAGCTCTCGGTGGAGCTGCCAAAGGCAAACTCGTCCATATTTGCCTTGCCCATGGGCAGGCAGCCGGCATCGAGCATGCGCTGGACGCAGGTGGCGGTATAGACGCTCTGGTAGTTCTCGAGCATGCGGGAAGCGCAGGTGGTGCGCGTGCCCACAAGGTTCATGTTGTCCTTAATAGCCAGCGGCACGCCCGCGAGCGGGGGCAGCGGCTTGCCTGCGGCGCGGTCGGTATCCACGCGCGCAGCGGCCTCGAGCGCAAGCTCGGGCGCCACCTGCAGGAATGCCTGGACCCCGCCCTCGCGCACCTCGATGGCGTCAAGTGAGGCCTGGGCCACCTCGGTAGCGGTAAAGTCGCCGGCGGCAACGCCCGCGGCAATCTGCGCGGCGGTAAGGGAATCGAAGCTCTGCGCCATTACTCGCTCTCCCCCTCTCCCAAAATGGACGGCACGCGGAAGTAGCGGTCGCGCGCGCTGCCGGCGTTTTCGAGCGCGACGTCGAGCGGCAGGTCGCGCTCGGGCTCGCGCAGGTCATCGCCCATCACGTTGGACAGGCTTCCGATGGGATGGAACGTGGGCTCCACGTCGGGCAAGTCATATTGCAAGACGGGCTCGAGCATCTGGACGGCGTCGTTCATGTAGGACGTCATCTGGGTGAGCTCGTCATCGGTCAGTGCGATCTTTGCGTACTCGGCGATGCCGCGCACGTCTTTCTCGCTGAGTGCCATAGGCGCTCCCTTCCGCATAACAGTTAAACCGCTCTAGTATACAGGGCGGCGCCGGCTTGGAGCAGGCGCTTTACCCAAATGCAGCGAAAACGTAACGAGGATGGCAGGTTGGCAAGGCGCGGTTCGGCGGACCTGCGGCGAAAACCGTCCCGCCTGCAACAAATACCGTCCCAACATTCGACGTTTTTCGGCAAAATCGCGTTTTTCATCGAATGTTGTGATGGTTCGGAAGTCCCGACCACCACAAAGGTGCCTGTCCCCATTGCGGTGGTTCTGAGCGATGTCCTATGCCGAGGCCTTGGCCTTGCGGCGCTTGCGGATCGCGTGGATCACGATGTCCAGCAGCAACAGCACAATGGCTACGACCACGATGAGCACGGCAAACTCGCGCTTGCCCCAGTGGCGGCCGGCCAGCGACTTTTGCTTGTCGACGTCCTTCTTGTTGTACTTGGTGCGCACGCAATGCACCAGCAGGCGATGGTCGTTTACGCCGTAGGGCGTGCAGGTGACGAGCGTCACCTTGTCGGTGCCGGGCTCGATGGTCAGCGACTCCATCTCCTCGGGAAGCACGACCTCGGAGTCCACCATCTTGTAGGCAAGCGTCTTGTTCATGGTGTGCAGCAGCACCAGGTCGCCGGGCTCCAGCGAGTGGATGTCGTCGAACATGCTCAGGTTGCGCATGCCCGAGTGCGCGGTGAGCACGCAATGCGTCGAGGTGCCGCCCACCGGCAGGCTCGTGCCCTCCAGGTGGCCGACGCCCGCCATGAGGACTTCCTCGCTCGTGCCGTGGTAGATGGGCATGCTCACGTCGATGGAGGGGATCTCGACCCAGCTCATCATGGGGTCGCGATCAAAGATGAGCTGCTGGGCATAGGGCTCGATCTGGTCGGCGGGGAGCTCGGTGGCCTCGCCCGCCAGCTGCTCGTTAAAGGAGCGCGCCTGGAGCAGGATGCGTTCGCGCTCCTCGGCAGACAGCGCGTCCACGGTGCTGGACACCGTGCTGATCTGGTCGAACACGCCCGAGGCCTCGAGCCGGTCCAAGATCCACGGCCAGGTCATAAGGCCCACGCCAATAAGGATGATGACGATGGTGATGAGCCGGTCGGCCCAGCGCGGCAGCCGCTTGCGGCGGCGCTTGGACTTTGGTTGAGGTTTGGGCTGAGGGCTTGAGCCGCCGTTGTCCGCGGCGTTATTGCTCTTCATATGTTTGGCGCCCTGCACCATCGTCGGTCACTCCTCTACAACTCAAGTTGTCTAAACAAATAATAGCCGATTAGCGAGCCCATGCGCCGGACAACGCAGCTAGACTACACTGTCCGGGCCACGTAACTCCACTCAACCAATCAAGCCATATGTTGCTTTCATCGTCTCGAGCAACTGCGCCATCGTTACGCCCGCAACCCCAATCTGTTTCAGATTGACGTCGCCCACCTCACAATCTTTAACAAACGCAAGCATATCGTCCTTCAGTTCTCCGCGCAGGTCGACGCCTTCCGACTCGCCAAGCAGCTGAGCAAGCCTCAGCGCATCGCGTTTATGCTTTTTTACCTTCCTCGAATCAACGTTCTCCCCCGCTTCCCTTCTAGCTTTTAGGTCGAGATACGCCTTCGCTTTGAACGGGACAATGTATTCCGTGCCCAGGACCGAAACGCCGCCTACGGTCCGAATTCCCTGAAGGAACAAGCTGTAGTAAGCATCGTCTAACAAAATTGCCGAAAGACTGCTTATGTTTTCATCAACGTGAATTGGCGCCACATCAATCCCCTCACGACCCTTTAGAAAGTCGGGGCACTTCGCGAAGAGCTCGATCATATGGGGGTAACCCGGCCTCTTTGGCTCTGTAAACCGATAAAAACATGAGCCTTTACCTTCGCCCCAGCCGCAGCGGTAACCGCCATCACGCACCAAAGTCCATATGGCTTCTGCCGTCTGAGGCAACCGGTCATCGGCGACAATTACCACATCAAAATCGTGAGTCGCCCTGAATGAAAGCCCCGCCTCCGCGAGCAAAATGTCGCATGCCGTGCCGCCGATAAGGGCATACGATCCTGCAGCTTCTTGCATATGCTGCTGAAATTCTTGGAGACCTTCTACAGCGCTTCTTGCCATGGATATTCCTTTCCAAACATGCGATCGACTTCGAGCTGAATTCGCTCATCGTCGATTGCCGCCAAAGATAGCGCAAGCGATATGTTGTCGACACGGGAGGAGCCGGCAAACACGGGTGCATAGCGCCACACTTGGATCATCGCCGTTTCGTTATCCGGCAGCTCCCCATCTGCGACTTCGAGGTCGCTCAGTTGACGCCATGCACTTCTTAAGACGGCCTTTTGTTCCGTGCCCGGCGCAGCGAGCATCGAACGCGCAGCGAGCGCCGTCTCCCCGGCGTCAACAAGATAGTCGATCTGCGGCGTCTTCCTTGCAAAAAAGACCTTCGAGACAGGCGAGGAGAGCTCTGACATGTGCTCACTGAGCAGAAGATCAACGGCAACAGGGAACACGACGACACGTCGCTCGCGACGCTCGCGCCTCGCGAGCCCCCTGTCGACAAGCTCGGTTATGGCCTCACTCGCACGGCTTGCCGAGATCCCAAGCGCACGACAAAGGTCATAGGGACGATATGGCTCCTGGGTTGCTCCCCAGATTGCGGCAGCCTGCGCGTTGGGCGACATCTTGGTCGCGTGATTGCGAAACCGGGCACCGCCCCTCTCCGTGCAAGCTGTGCCCATAAATGGAAGAAAGGCCTGTCTACCAGGGCAAACAAAGGGGATTCCTTGTGCGACCAATGCCTTGCGCTGGCGCGCATCGGCATCAGGAAACGAAACGACGACAGGAGCCTCCGCACGCAAGGCTAGCTGGCTATAGACTCTCTTAGCCTCGGGAAGCCCGACGCCAGTAGGCAAACTTGCAAGCAAAAAAGAAAAACCGTTTGCGTCAACGGCGCGGATCTCAATCGACCGCAGATGCAGCGGCAAGCGTGCGGATCCAGGCCAAGTTTTAGCCTTGGCGGAGAGGCCTAGTGCTTCTTGTAAGTAGGTAAGCGCTTCGTTCATTTCCATCTTTTTCGCTTAGTTCCAGTTTATATTGGAATTATACATAATTTTCGGAAATAACAAGATTTCTATCAGGCATAGGCCCGTATTTGAGTTTTCAAAAAGTCCCGAATCGACAGAGTGATTCGGGATACAATAGCTACAGGAAACGACGCATCCCGCGTAAGTGATCGAAAGCGCGGGCGGCCTAGTTTTCTGGTTTTGTTAAATGCCCGGGCCTCTAACCCCGGGCATTCTTATTTGCGCTTGTTGCGGCGCAAATGCCTTCTACCGTCCGCACCGCGCGAGCGCCTACGGACCTTAAACCGAACCTCATACGAGTCAAGAAACGCGATGACGGATGAGTCCGCACCGGACGGTAAAGGCTGCCTGTGTTGTCCAAAAAGAACGGGGCAAACTCCAGTGTGGAGTCTGCCCCGAAAATAGAATGGCAAAGCAAGAACGTCGATGGACGAGAAAAGTGTCCGCAAGTCTCATGGCCATCACATCCCACCTGCCAAAGGGATGGGTGAGTGAGCGTTACTCCTGCTCGGACTCCTCAGCCTGCTTACGGCTGCGGATGAGGTGCGCCACGCCGATGCACAGCACCGCGCCACCAGCGATCCAAGTGAAGGTCACGCCGTTGAGACCGGTGAGGGGGAGGCCAGAGCCCTTCTTGTTCTGGATGGTGACTGGGATCTTGGTCGTGGTCACGCTTTTCTCAGTCTCAGCAGTTGCCATATTGGAGCTGGACTCCACCTTAAGATTCGTCAGTTTACCAGTCGCATCATACGTAGGCGTCACCGTAATGGTAAATGGATCGATGGTGTTGTAACCTGCAGGCGTCTCGCTCTCGGTGATCTCGTATGTGCCCTCAACAAGACCGGGAATAAATACCTTGCCATCAGTATTAGTCGTAAACACTCCGGCATGGCCTGCGTCGTCGACGAGCCCACCTTCCTGCGTCAGCCATTTTCCGCCATTGGGAATTTCGGTGTCCCCCTCCTTGGTCATTTTGACCTTAAAGCTGGCAACGAGCTTCTTGTCCGTATTATTTGAGTCGGTCTTAGTGACATCGAGACCAAAGACGTAGTCAGTGACTTCATCCGACTCGGAAGTGCCAGTGCCGGTAGACATGGGATCGTTGGAATAGACAAGCTTGACCTCATTGGTGGCGCCGTCGGCCTTGTATTCGACTTCGCTATTGAGCTTGGCCTTGTAGGTTACGACCACGCTGGAATCAGCATCAACAGTAATCGCAGAATTACTAGTACTTTTAACGGCCTTAAGGTTGGCGAAAGAAACGGTGAGCTTCTCCTTCTTCGTAGTCTCGTCCTTTTCCGACATTACCTTATAACCGTCATTGTCATCTTGCTTAACCTCAGTCTGGGTGTCTTTATTGATAATATAGACATGGAGGTCCTCCGGCGTGCCGCTTGAGTCCTTCACAACCTCAAGACCCTTGCTCAACGTGTCCTGAAATACATACTCATACTTATTGAACGTAGCGATGTTACTAGCAACGTGGCCAGTCAGTTTATATTCGACCTTCTCGCCAATATACGAGTCACTCACCTTTCCCCAGTTACCGCCCTCGAAAACCTGTTTCTCGACGGTAGGAATGCTGGTCTTCTCGGTAACGGTCACGCCTTTACCACCAACAACAGCAAAAATCGGCGAAGTGCCAGTATTCTTCTCTGGCTTCTCTTCGGTGCCCAAGGTACTTTCATCAGTCACAAAGAGATAGTAGCCTTGCAGGGCGTTGCCCTTGTCGTCTTTGGGCTCAAAAACAATTTCAGAGCCAAAGGCCGTCCCCGTCTGATCTACTCCCCGTTCGACAGCCTTTGCCAATCCGTTAAACAAATTGCTGTTCTCGATGGCGGTCGTCTTGCCAGCACCCTCCGAATGGTCAGTCAGATACTTGGCGGCGTCCTGCGCTGTAGAGCTTTCGGTAATACCAGATTTGGGCACGGTTTTAAGATATCCAAGGACCGCATTCTTCGCTTTACCGCTCGCCCAATCAATGTTCGAGACGACCTTGTTGTCGTCTTCATCCACGACATTTGCCTTGAAAATCTGGTATGCCTTGTACTTCACATCGCCATTCGCATTGTTCTTATTGATGGTGATGCTATTGGTCGTAGCCGTTGCCCCATCATCTGCAAACGCCATCGTGACCGGCGCCATCACTCCACCAAAGCTCAGCGCGGCGGTGAGGCCTGCCGTCACTGCAAGGCGGGCGATGTTCTTGCTCATACTCATCTTCTTTTCCTCTGCTTTCTGCTTGAAGTCCATTTGATCTAAAACCATCTGTCTGTGTCTAAGCATCTGCTTGGTTATGTCTCGCCCCGCTCTCTGTGGGGCCATTGGCTACTCTGCATGGCTGCCACCTCCCCGCTTGACCAGGAGCGCGACCACGATGAGCGCGGCTCCGGCGACCGCTGCGGCGGCCGCGGCGTACATTGCCATATCGCCAGTCGAGGGCATAAAGCCTCCGGTGGTAATGCTAGGGGGTGTGCCGGTGGGCGTGTTGATGAGCGACGCCTCCAGGCTGCCCGTCGACCCGTCCGCGCTGTCGGCGCGCAGGGGCGACTCGGCCGTGATGGTGAGCTTGGGCTTGGCGGCGGCCACCTGGTCGACGTCCAGGCCCTCGGCCTTGACCGTCACAGAGCGCATACCCTCAAAGGCGGTGTAGCCCTTGGGCGCCTTGAGCTCGCAGACCTCCAGCTTGCCCGAGTCCACGCCCGAGACGGTTACGCGGCCGTCCTCGCCCGTGGTGACGGTGGCCTTGCCCTCCGCATCCCACGTGCCATTGGCCGTCAGCGTGCGACCGCGGTCGTCGGTGATGCTCAGGACCGCCCCGGGCAGCGGCTTGTCGCCGTCGCTGCCGCGCTTGGTGAGCGCGAGATCCCAGGTGTAGGCGCACGCGTCGTCGCTCGGCGTGCGGGTGAAGCCGGCGTCGCCGGACTGGTCGGCAAAGGGAGAGCGCGGGTAGCGCAGGTAGACCTCGTTGGGGTTGCCCTTCGCGATGCCG
>URVZ01000044.1 GCA_900551365.1 uncultured Collinsella sp. | reverse complement strand
TACCTTTCGGGTTCACCATCCATGGTGGGGCGCGTTTCTAACGAAGCCGTAACGGCCGTTGGGCTCTTTTGGCGCCAGCCCTTCTCGACCCGTACGCCACTCATGGTATGTTTATCGCGATAACAAGGACGGAGGTGCCCGTGACACGCAATAAGTACCCGGAGGAGACGGTCGAGAGGATTCTCGACGTTGCCGAGCGGCTCCTCGTGGGGCGCGGCTACGAGCACACCACGATGATCTGAAGAGCAATACGCCAAATCGAAAAAGGCAAGCCCTGGAGACGCGATTTTTGCCATAACGAGCGAGAATATCGAAGATGTCTGCACGCCATTGGCGTGGGAAGGCGAACAGCCGGTTGCAATCAGCCTGAAATAAGGCGACGATTGGGATCCTCTAGCTCGGATTTCCCGCTCGGTTCCTAAGGCGCTTAGAGCCGGCTCATAAGGGCGAAAACAAAGCCACCCGCGACGATTCTTTCAGTCATCGCTCTTGTGCATCCCTCATGACCTGCGGAAATGCAAGACGTTAAAGCCGCTGGCTACGATTCACTTTGCCAAACGGGTGTCGAAGAGGATAGTCGGCTGTTTTGGTGTTCATATCGGACGTTTTAGGGCCTCAAAACCAACCCGATTTTGTCCCCGGACAAAAATGAAACTGTGGGCTTGCGGTTTCGAAATAGTTCACGGATTTGTCCCAGGGTTTGTCCCAAACGCCTACGCGAGGACACACGGAGGGATTCGGCGGCAAGGTGGACAAAACCGACAACCAAACTAGACCCAATTGGAATGGCGCCGCAACAAACGAGCGTGAAAGAGTGGGAGTAGTTCCGCCTGATTTTTGCATCAGTCATCATTATTACGCCCTTATTATTGTGTTTTTGCACGATAATAAGGGCGTAATTTGTTGATGGAGGTTCCCCATGCAGAGAAAGCTGATGGATAAGCTGGTCGAGTGGAAGGGAAGCGAACGCCGCAAGCCCCTCATCGTCAACGGCGCGCGCCAGGTCGGCAAAACCTGGATCCTCAAAGAGTTCGGGAAGCTGCATTTCGAAAGCATCGCCTATGTGAGCCTTGACAAGGATGAGCGGGCTCGCCGGTTCTTCGAACCCGACCTCGATCCCCGAAGAATCGTCTCCTCGCTCTCGCTGCACCTCGACATGGACATCGATCCGGGCAGAACGCTCGTTGTCCTGGACGAGATCCAGTCCTGTCCCGCTGCCATCACGTCGCTCAAGTACTTCTGCGAGGACGCCCAAGAATACCATGTGGCCGCAGCCGGCTCCCTTCTGGGCATCTCCGCAACGCATGGGACCGGATTCCCCGTCGGCAAGGTCAATTCGGTGAACCTCTTCCCGCTGAGCTTCACCGAATTCCTCGGCGCAACGGGAAACGGACGTTACGCCGAGCTGATCGAAAAGGGCGACCTTGCGATGATGAACACCTTCTCGGACAAGCTCAAGGAGCTTCTGCGCACCTACTACATCGTAGGGGGGATGCCGGAAGCCGTGAACGCCTACATCGACACGGCAGACGTGCGCGACGCGCGAGAGGTGCAGGACCAGATCCTTGTCGATTACATGAGCGATTTCGCCAAGCACGTGCCCGCAAACCTGCTGGCGCGGACTATGCTCGCGTGGGACTCCATCCCCAAGCACCTTTCAAAGGAGAACAAGAAGTTCGTATTCGGCCACGTTCGCAAAGGCGCTCGAGCAGCGGATTTCGAGGAGAGCCTGCGATGGCTTGAGCAAGCCGGCCTCATCGTCAAAGTGCCGCGCGTGAGCAAACCAGGCATGCCGCTGAAGGCCTACCGGGACCAAAACGCCTTCAAGGTGTTCATGTTGGACATAGGGCTTCTGGGGGCAATGAGCGGGCTGAGCCCGGCTGCGTTGGTAGACGGCAGCAGCATTTTCACGGAATTCAAGGGGGCCCTCACCGAGCAGTACGTCTGCCAGCAGCTCGTGTCGGACTGCGGCCTCGTGCCCTTTTACTGGTCGGCCGAGAACTCCAGCGGCGAGATTGACTTCCTCGTGCAGGCCGGGTCCGGCGTGTACCCCATCGAAGTGAAGGCCGAGGAGAACCTGCGCGCGAAGAGCCTGCGCGCCTTCAATGGGCGCTACGAGGGCATGAGCCCCCGCAGGTTCAGCATGTCGGGATTCCGTGACCAGGGCTGGATGCGGAACATTCCCCTGTACGCAATCGGGAACCCGGGCAATTGGGTTTAAGCCCGAAACGGGATTTCCGTGAGGCAGGCGGTTTCTTTCGTCTCGAAAAAATAACCCAATGCTGCATCGGTCAAATCGAACGGAAGCCATGCATTCTCCTGCGTCTCCGGAAGGAGAGAGGCGCAGAGTGCAGATTCGCGGCAGCAGGCTTCAGCCTAGACCAGCCCGCCCTCGATCGCGATGAAGCGGGGCGAGGACTTAGGCTTGCCCACGGGCTTAGGCGCATCCTTGACCCACGCCCACTCGGGGGCGACCAGCGTAAAGAAATATCCGCAATCGTCGCAGACCTCGTAGACGGCGTCCGGGTTGAGCGTCCGGGCGAAGTGGGTCTTGTGGCCGCGGCGGGGGCAGAGCTGCTCCTGCTTGCTGAGCGAGATCAGGTAGGGGTTCGTGAGCGGCACGCGAGGCCGCCGGGCCATGAGGTTCATGTCGACCCTTTTGCGCGGGCGGTTATTGCAACAGGTTTTGTGCATCATGCGAAGCGCGTTGACACGGTTGCGCTATCCAGTCATTATGACCCAGCACACTGTGTGCTGAACGATTGATAGGTGACTTCGTGAGGAGGGTCATGGACGCCAATAAACCCACACGCATCGTGGACGGCACGTCGGATGAGATCGTCGCGAGCGTGCGACGCCTCGCGTGCGAGCGCGGCTACGCGAGTCTTACCGTGCGCGATGTCCTCAAGGACCTGCACATCACGAACCGCGTGTTCTACAACCGCTTCGCCAATATCGACGAGGTGCTCGATATCGTGTATCGCGACATCGCCGGCAAGATGCGCGAAAGCCTGTGCGCACCGTATGACGGCGAGGGTGACTTCTTCGAACACGTGCATCACATCGCTGCGCGCACGCTGCACCTGTCCTACGTCGCCAAGCAGAACTTCAACCAGTTCGTGTTCGAGGCCGACTCGGCGGGGGAAGAAAACTTCGCCTGGTGGGATCGCGAGATTCGTGCGCTTATCACGCAGGGCAAACAGCTCGGCGTGGTGCGTGCCGACCTAGACGAGGCGCAGTCCTCGTATGCCATCTGGTGCTTTATCCGCGGGTTCAACGCCGATGCGCTCGGCCGCGGCATTCCCGAGAACGAGGCGCTGGCGCGCTTCCGCTACGGCTTCGACCTCATGCTTTCGGGCATGAGGGCTTAAGGGCTGCACCCGGCGCACCCGTTTGCCACCATCTTTTCGGCGGTAGGTCCCATACGTATCGCCGCTTCTTTTGCCCATCTCAGCACACAGTGTGCTGAATGAAAGGAGAACGTGTACATGAAGAAGACCGTAAAGAAAATGGTCATCGTCCTGGTGCTTGTCATTGTGGCCCTCGTGGGCACCATCGGCTTCACCTGGAAAGACGAGATCGCCTCCGTGGCCAGCTTCCACAAGATCCGCGAGCGCAACGCAAGCCACGGTGATGCTAACGTCTACGAGATGACCATGGCCGGCGACTACTACATCGACAAGTTCGTCGAGCAGGGCGGCGTTTCGAGCGACGCCGAGCTCATCGACTTCGTCATCGGCAACATCACGAAGGGTGTCGTCGACATCTCCATGCCCACGCCCCAGATCGGCTGCTCGTCGTTCACCGCCTCCACGGCCGCCGGCGACGCGCTGTTCGCCCGCAACTACGATATGCACACCACGCACGCCGCCATCGTGCACACTTCCGCCTCGGGCGACCGCCACGCCACGGTCTCCACGGTCGACCTGGGCCTGCTGGGCATGGACGCCGAGTCCGAGGTCGACGGCCTCAAGGACCGCCTCACCTGCCTGGCTGCCGTCTACGCGCCGCTCGACGGCATGAACGACGCCGGCGTGAGCTGTGGCGTCTACATGACCTACCAGGGTCCCGAGGGCGAGGTCACGGCCACGAACCAAGATACCGATAAACCCGACATGACCACCACCACCTTCCTTCGTCTCGTGCTCGATTACGCCGACGATCTGGACGAGGCCGTCGAGATCGCCCAGTCTTACGACATGCATGACTCGGCAGGCACGAGCTACCACTACATGGTGGCCGACGCATCCGGCCGCAGCGCCATCTTCGAGTGGGTTGCCGCAGACGACGACACCGACACCGACGGTTCCGCCCGTGAGCTGCGTGTGACCTACAACGACGACGATGCCGCGTTCGGCGAGGTCGAGGCTGCGGCGGACTACCAGTGGGTCACGAACTTCGTGCTCGAGCCCAACTACTACGCCTCCGACGATGCCAAGAAAGGCCTCGACCGCTACAACGAACTCTACACGCGCCTGTCCGCGACCGACGGCATCGTGGCCGACGAGTCTGCGGCTATGGATGTGCTCGCCGCCGTGGGTCGTCGTAGCTGGAACAACGACGACGCCAACACCATCACCGTTCACAGCGTCGTGTACAACCTCACCGACCGCGTGATGTACTGGGTCCCCAACGAGAACTTTGACGACGCAAGCGCCTGGATCACCTACAAGCTGTAAGGAGCACCCGTGAACGATACCCTCGCGCCTCTCTTTGAGCCTTGGACCATAGGTTCTCTCGCTATCAAGAACCGCATCGTCATGACGTCGATGGGTGGCACCGACCTGTTCGGTTGGATGGAAAAGAACCATTTCGACCGTGCAGGAGCCGAGTTCCTCCTCGAGGTGGCCAAGCACGATGCCGGCCTGGTGCTGCCCGGATGCCAGCCGGTGTACAACCCGATGTTCGGCCAATGGTTACACAAGAACAAGAAGATGTACCGCGACCTAGCGGTGTGGATGCCTGTGTTCCATGCAACCGGCGCCAAGCTGTTCGTGCAGCTCACGGCAGGCTTCGGCCGATCGTTCACCATCAGTCCGCTCATGGAGGCGCTCTACACGAACCCGGTCCTGCGCGCCGCTGCCAAGCCCGTCATGGACCTCGAGCGCATCTGCGCCGCGCCGAGCGCCTCGCCCAACCGCTGGTCGGACAAGGTGCCGTCGCGTGAGATCACCAAGCCCGAGATCGACCAGATCATCGAGTCGTTCGCCGAGTCGTCGCGTCTGCTCAAGGAGGCAGGTGTCGACGGTGTCGAGGTGCACGCCGTCCATGAGGGCTATCTGCTCGACCAGTTCGCCCTGAAATACGTGAACAAGCGCACCGATGAGTACGGCGGCAGCCTGGAGAACCGGTATCGTTTCGCGGCCGAGATCGTACGTGCCATCAAGCGTGCCTGCGGCGACGACTTTCCCGTGTCCATCCGCTACAGCGTCGAATCCAAGACGAAGGGGCTGCGTCAAGGCGCACTTCCTGGCGAGCAGTTCGTAGAGGCCGGCCGCGACATGGCCGAGTCCATCGAGGCTGCGCGCTACCTGGCCGACGCAGGCTGCGACATGTTCAACTGCGATAACGGTACCTATGACGCCTGGTACTGGGCCCACCCGCCTATCTACATGCCCAAGAACTGCAACCTAGACGACGTGGCCGAGCTGCGCCGGCACATCGACGTGCCCGTCGTATGCGCCGGACGCATGGAGCCCGCCGACGCCGCCGCGGCCATCGCCGAGAAACGTATCGACGCCGCAGGCTTCGCTCGACCGTTCTTGGCCGATCCTGCTTGGGTGTCGAAGCTTAAAGCGGGTCGAGAGGCCGATATCCGCCCGTGCATCCTGTGCCATAACGGCTGCTTTAACATGTGCCACTACAAGGGTGTGGCCAACGACCAGGACCTTATGGATTCTTTGCATCTGGCGCGTTGTGCCGTGAACGCCGAGACCATGCAGGCGTCGCGCCACTACATCAAGCCGACCTCGTCGCCCAAGACGATCCACATCGTGGGCGGCGGCATCGGCGGCATGGAGTGCGCCCGTGTGCTGGCGTTGCGAGGCCATCGTCCGGTGATTCACGAGCGCGGCGAGCGCCTGGGCGGCGTGTTCGTCGCTGCCGCGCGGGCAAGCTACAAGGATAAGATGCGTGACTTGCTTGCCTGGTATGAGCGGCAGATGGTACAGCTTAACGTGGACGTGCGCCTGGGTGACGAGGTGCGCGACATTACCGAGCTCGACGGCCCTGTGGTGGTTGCGACGGGCTCGACCCCGCGCACGCTGCCCGTCCCCGGCATAGAGCTGGCGCGTGAGGCGTGCGACTACCTGGAGAATCCGCCCGCGGCGCAGCGCGTTGTGGTGGTGGGCGGCGGCCTGACCGGCTGTGAGGTGGCCTACGACGCCGCGCTCGAGGGGCGCGACGTCGAGATTGTCGAGATGGCCGACGACCTGGTGGCGCAGAAGGGCGTATGCCTGGCCAACAGCTCGTACCTGCGCGAGTGGTTCGCCTGGAAGCAGGTGCCTGTGCATCCTGAGACCACGCTTGTCGGCATCGCGCGCACCGGGGACGCTGGCCTGCGCGTGAGCTGCAGGCACGCGGACGGTACGACGTTTGACATCGAAGCCGACGCCGTGGTGACGGCCACGGGGTACACGCCTGCGCCGCTTGCGAGATCGGGCCGTGGCGTTCGCCTGGTGGGCGACTGCAACGGCGTGGGCAATCTGCGCAGCGTGATCTGGCGCGCGTACGACGTGGCGATGACGCTGTAAGAAGAAGGGGGAAAGCTATGAAACTGACCGCCGAACAAGAGGCGATGCTCGCCGGCGAGCGCGGCGAGACGATGGCGAAGGTGCTCGAGACGCTCGTGCGCTACGGCGACCTGTACGGTGCCGACGAGATGGTGAGCGTGACGAGCAAGTACAACCACCTTGTGACGAGCTTTGGGCTCAAGGCGCTGGGGCCGGTGTACGAGCTGATGGGCAAGCTCATAGACGAAGGGGCCGTGAGCCAGATGGGTTTCTCGGTAGACCCCAGGCCGTTGGATGACAACGTGCCGGCGAGCTTTTTGCAGAAGATCATCTTTAAGCACTTCATGTACAGCAAGCAGGATTTTTACGAGGGGCAGTTGCGCGAGTTGGGGCTGATGGGCGACGACGCGTTCACATGCACGTGCTACATGGACGAGGTGGGCAACGTGCCCGCGATGGGCGATGTGCTGAGCTGGTCGGAGTCGTCTGCCGTGGTGTATGCGAACTCGGTGCTGGGCGCGCGATGCAACCGCAACTCGGGCATCATCGATTTGATGGGGTCGGTGTGCGGGTTCGTGCCACGGTTTGGGCTGCTGACCGACGACGGCAGACGCGCCGACTGGGTGGTCGAGGTGCGCTGCGAGCGAAGGCCCGAGGCGCAGCTTTTGGGTTCGGCCATCGGCATGCGCGTGATGGCCGACGTGCCTTACATCACAGGGCTGGACGCGTGGCTGGGCGATGAGCTCGATGGCAGCGCGAAGGCGTACCTGAAGGACATGGGTGCGGCGTGCGCGTCGAACGGCTCGGTGGGCCTGTACCACGTGGAGGGGCTGACGCCTGAGGCGCGAGAGCAGGGCCGCACGCTCGTGCGCGAGGGTGCGCAGGTGTATGTGATCGACGACGCCGAGCTTGAGCGCGTGCGCGCGAGCTACCCGGTGGTGTGGAAGAACGCGGACGCCAAGCCCAAACTGTGCTTTATGGGGTGCCCGCATATGAGTATGGAGCAGCTCGAGCAGTGGAGCGAGCGCATAGCGCAGGGACTGGCCGAGGCCGGCCGCACGCGCGTGAGCGTGCCGTGTGTGTTTACGGCGGCACCCGCGGTGGCGAAGCGCTTTGCGACCACGCCGGCTGCGCGCGTGCTGGATGCGGCGGGCGTGGTGGTGTCGAGCATCTGCCCGCTCATGTATATGAACAACCCGCTGAGCGCGAAGATGCCCGTGATCACGAACTCAAACAAGCTGCGCACGTATTCGAGCGCGCGCTATTACACCGACGACGAGATTCTGGACATCCTCACGAAGGGAGCGCGATGATGACAAAGACGTTTACGGGGCGTGTGGTGGTGCCCGGGACCGTAAGCGCGACGGCACTCGTGAGCTACGGCGGGCTCAACACGCTCGCGTCGTTTCAGAAAGCGTTGCAGTTTGGCGACAAGGAGTCGACCTGTGGCGACCAGAACAACCCCGACCTGTACGGCAAGAAGATGCGCGGCAAGGCACTGTGCCTGCCCGCGACCATAGGTTCGACCACCGGTGGCCTGGTACTGTACTGCGCCGTGGCCATGGACAGGCAGCCCGCGTGCCTGCTGTTTAGCGAGGAGATAGACTCGCTGGCCGCTGCTGGCGCCATCCTGCAAGACGTGTGGCTGGGCGACGCCACGCCCATGCCGGTGATCGACTGCCTGGGCGAGGAGTTTTTGAGCTACGTAGCTGACGGCATGACCGTGACGGTGACGCAGAACGGCAGCGTCGTGGTTGATTAGCGAGCCCATTCCCACCCGGGATAACGGCTCAATTATTCTCGTATTCCCGGTCAGCCGCAGGTGGTTGAGTGCGGGCTGTAAAGGTTTGCGGGTGGTGTGCATACGTTAGTTACGGACACCAAAAACGAAAGGGAGGCAATCGTGTGCACGATTGCCTCCCTTGTTGTTCTTGCTTCCCGTAAGGAAGTGGGGACCTAAGTTAATGGATCTGGCCCCTAGATGGCCAGGCCCGCCTCGTAACCCTCGCGCGAGGCGACGACGGCGTTACCGGCCTTGACGGCGCAGCCGACTACCTGCACGTTGTCGCAGTGCTTGCGTGCGATCTCCTCGAGCGGGTTGTAAGCCTTGTAGCCGAATGCCGAGACGACCGTCGCCGCGGGGAGCTTGTGCTCGATGCCCTGGGCATCGGTATAGACGACGGCGAAGCCCGTTGCGTTCTGGCTACCGGCGCCCGCTTCGCCGCTCCAACTTGCGATGTCGGTATCGACCTCTACACCGCTCTCGATGCACTTGACGGTTGCGTTGACGTGGGACTTGACGCCGGAATTGGCCATCATTTCCATGAACGCGCCCTTGGTGATGGGCATCATGTCCAGGCACAGCTCGCCGCGCATCTCGAGCACGGTGACGTCGTCGCGGTACTGGGCGATGAAGTCGGCCGTCTCGGCGCCTACCTCGCCGCCGCCGCAAACGACGACGGGGCCGGGGTTGACGATCGCCTTGCCAAGCAGGACGTCCTCGGCGAAAACGGCGTTCTCGATGCCGGGGATGGGAGGGGTGAGGGGCTTGGCGCCGGTGGCGATCACGATGGCGTCGGGTTTATTGGCGGTGATGAGGTCCTCATCTACCTCCTGGCCAAGGTTGACGTTGACATCGAGCTCCTCGAGGCTGGCGCGCAGGCTGCTGATGTACATGGACAGCTCACCCTTGCCGACGGGGAAGGCTGCGGAGCGGAACTGACCGCCCAGCTGATCCTGGGCCTCGTACACGGTGACGTCGTGGCCGCGCTTCGCTGCAGCCTCGGCAGCCTGAAGGCCCGCGGGGCCGGCGCCGATGACCATGACCTTCTTGGCGGTCTCGACCTTGTCCATGGCGTCCTCGTACTCACGACCGACGCGGGGGTTGACCAAGCAGGTTACCTCGGAGTCGATGTAGAGCGGGAACTCGCAGCCCTGCAGACAGCCGATGCACTGCCTGATGGTGCAGGTCTTGCCAGCCTTTGCCTTGTTGGGCATGTGGGGGTCGGCGAGCGATCCGCGGCCCATGGCGACGAAGTCGGCGGTGCCCATGGCGAGCAGGGTGTCGGCCATCTCAGGGTCGTTAACGCGGTTGGAGAGGATGACGGGGATGTTCACGACCTGCTTGATGAGGGCGCAGCGGTCCATGTTGACGGCGTGCGGGGTGAACATGGGGGCGATGACCTGGTCGGTGGGCTTGCTGGCGTACATGCCGTTTGAGCAGTTGATGGCGTCGAAGCCGACCTCCTCCAGGTGGCGGCATAGCTGCAGGGTCTCGGCGATGGTGCGGCCGCCGGGAACGAGATCATCGCTGGAGACGCGGACGATGATGGGGAAGTCCTCCCCCACGCGCTCGCGCATAGAAACGATGATCTCGTCCACGATGCGCACGCGGTTCGCAAAACAGCCGCCGTATTGGTCGACGCGACGGTTGATGGCGGGGGAGAGGAACTCGGCCAGCAAGTAGCCGTGGGCGCAGTGCAGCTCGATGCCGTCGAAGCCGGCCTCCTTGGCGCGGCCGGCGGCCGAGCCGAAGTCGTCCACGAGGGTGGCGATCTCGTCGATGGTCATGTCGCGAGCGGGGCCCTGGCATGCGGGGCAGGTGGTGGCGCTGGGCGCGACGAGGTCGAGGCCAAAGGTCGACTGGGGCATGACCTGGCGACCGGGGTGGTACATCTGGCAGAAGATCTTGGAGCCGTGGGCGTGAACGGCGGCGGTCAGGTCCTTGTTGCCCTCGATCTGGCCGTCGTTCCACAGGCCGGGGATGCGCGTGTAGCCCTTACGGTTCTCCTGGACGCAGTAGTCCTCGGTGATGAGCAGGCCCCAGCCTCCGCGGGCCTTCTCCTCCATGTAGCGAAGGTAACGCTCGGTGATGGTGCCCTCGAGGTTGCAGTAGTTGGTGACCATGGCGGGGACGACAAGCCTGTTCGGGATCTCGCAAGATCCGATTTTCATGGGAGAGAACAGAGTGTCGAGCTTCATTACTACCTCCAAGAAATCGTGGCGCGCGCATACTGCGCCCATGTACTATGTGATTAATGGTCAAGGTGGGGGCAACACCCAGGTCAAGCGGTTTGGGGAGATAATCCATGCGGTACACGCAAAAAGACATTCGCCAAAAGCTGGGCTTCACCCGCGACGCGCTGCGCCTGTATGAGAAACGCGGGATCATCCAGCCCGAGATCGATCCAGGCAATGGGTACCGCTACTACGACGACTGGCAGATGAACCTGCTGTGGGACTGCAAGTACTATCAGGCCATGGGTTTCTCGCTAGCGGAGGTGCAGGAGCTGCTCACGGCGCGCACGCCGGGGGATATCGAGAGCCAGCTTGCCCGACGCGAGGAAGAGATGCGCCACGACCTGCGTCGGCGTGAGCTCGCCCTGAGCGAGCACAGCCGCTTTATGGAGGAACTGCGTTCCAGCGAGAGCGACCTGGGCGTTGTGGAGGAGCGCGACTTTGCGGGCTGCATCTACGTCGTAGAGCGCGAGGAGCATCGTTTGCCTGCGGATATATGCACCGACGCCGTCGCCTTCGCAAACCGAAACGCCGCGCTTATGAAGCCCTACTTCTGGTTTCCCGTGGCCGGCGAACGGCGGTATTTTTGGGGGTCGGCCATGCGGCTCGAGGCGTATAGGGAACTGGGTGAGGAATGCGGGCGCGAGGGCGTTGTGGAGCTTGCACCGTCGCGGACGCTCTCGACGGTGCTCGACGCCGGTGACCGCGGCGGGTTTGGGGCCGACCTCTTTTCCGGCTTCGTGAAATGCGCTGTAGATGATGGCTACACGATAGCAGGGCCCCTTCATGGCTTGCTGCTGGCGCGAACGTTCGATTCGGCCGGTTACCATAGGTACGTGCGTGCGTATTTGCCTATTGAGTAGGAATAGAGAAATTTAGGAATTGCATTCCTAAATTTGACCACAATAAAAGCAAGTGAAATAACGCCTCCCATCGGAAAGACGGGAGGCGTTGTGTATATAGCCAGGGAAATCGAGCAGACCATCGACAAACTGCTCAAGCAGGGCAAAGTCGTGCTGGTCACCGAGATATTGCCTTCCCGGTTTCGAAACTTTAAAAGAATTCGAGTTTCGAAACCGGAAGGAGCGGATGATGGCCTGAGTAGACCGCAACACGTACCTGTAGCGGCTTTGGGCGCTTGAGGGCACCCGGGACATCAAGGTGATCACGGGGATGCGCCGCTCCGGCAAGTCCGAGCTCATGAAGGCGTTCTCCGCCTCCGTTGCGCGGAAGGACTCGTCCTCCAACAACGTCTACATCGACCTGCTGGACCTCGAGCGGCATTATCAAGCGTGTGCGTTTTCGTAGGCCTCTTTGATTTCTTCTGGCAAGCCGTCGGGAATGAGCGCCTTCAGCTCAGCCTCGTCGTTGCCCTGATTCAGCTGCTCGTAGTACCAGCATTTGAACTTCAGCATATCCAGCGCGCGGTTCATGTTCGCGATCTCCGACTCCATGTGGGCCTTCCGCTCCTCGAACATGGCCTTGCGTTTGGGATAAGTCGATGGGCCCTCCGCGCACCATTCCATGAACAGCCGGATGTCCTTGATCTCCATCCCCGCCTTCTTCAGGCATTCGATGACCCGAAGCGCCTCGAGTTCCGTATCGCCGAATTGGCGAATACCGGACGCCCGCTTCAATTCCGGGAACAGCCCCTGTTTGTCGTAATACCGCAGTGTTGAGGTGGGCAAACCGAACATCTCCGCCACCTGTCCGATTGTGTACACGCGCATCCTCCATTCATTTTCAAGTTGAAGCTTGACCTAAAGTCAGGTTTAGGTAATACCGTCATTTTCGTCAATGCAAATAGGGAGTGCAAGGGGTGCTCCGTCATGGGCAAAAAGGTTTTGGTGGTTTCTTCGAGTCCGCGAAAGAATGGCAATTCCGAGACGCTGGCGGACGCCTTCGCCAACGGCGCGCGGGAGGCGGGCCACAGTGTGGAGACCGTGCTCCTGCGCGAAAAGCAGCTGGGCTTCGGCAGGGGCTGCCTTGCCTGCCTAAAGCTGGGGCGCTGCGTCATCCAAGACGATGCCGTGGAAATTGCCGCCAAGATGCACGACGCCGATGTTCTGGTGTCGCAACGCCCGTCTACTACAGCGTCTGCGGGCAGCTCAAGACCATGCTGGACCGCGCCAACCCGCTCTTCGGCTCCGATTATGCATTTACCGAGGTGTATCTATTGGCAGCGGCGGCGGAGGGCGGGCGCTCGACCTTCGAGGGAACGGAGAAAGCCGTACGAGGCTGGGTTGACTGTTTCCCCCGTCGCGCGCTCGCCGGAACGGTTTTCGCCGGCGGCGTGAGCGGCGTGGGCGAAATCGCCGGGCACCCTGCACTGGAGCAGGCGCGACGAATGGGCATGGAAATCTAGGCGGGCTGCTTGGCCGCGCAAATGCGGATTGGTTTTTTCGGATGTGATCACGTAAATTTGAATCAAGCCGGCGGAGGAGCAATCGGCCAATGAGATTGTGCCTGGAACGCTTGAACAAAATATTTGATTCGCAAGCGATTGAATAGCTCCATCTGTTTTGGTTAAAACAAGCTGCGTGCCGCGCGCCTGCGGTACGAAGGAGGGAGAAGGCTATGAATATCGTTGTACTGAGCGGCAGCCCTCGCAAAGGTGCCAATACCGACACCATGGTCGACGCATTTGCAGAGACTGCGCGTGAGAGCGGTCATACGGTGGAAGTCATTCGTGTTGCCAGCAAGAAGATCGGCGGCTGCCTGGGGTGCCAGTACTGCTTTGCCCATAAGGGTGAATGCGTGCAGAAGGACGGGATGGCCGGTGTGATCGAGTCGCTCAAAGAGGCCGACATGGTCGTTTTCGCCTCGCCCATCTACTGGTTTGACATCACCGCGCAGGAGAAGATCGCCATCGATCGCCTGTATGCCTTCGGTGCTACGGGATTTCCGTTTGCCAAGACGGCTCTGCTCCTCGACAGCCATAGCGATGGGGTCTATGACGCGGCGATTGCTATGTACAAGGCCACTTGCGCTTACTGCAAGTGGGACGACCAGGGCATCGTCACTATCAGCGGCATGACCGAGCGCGACAGCATGGCCTCGTCACCCAAGCTGGAAGAGGTGCGCGAGCTTGCTCGTAGGCTTGCCTAAGGGCAGGCGAGGGCCGGTTGCTGCTAACTTTAAACGCGGAAAAATGCCCGCGATGAGAAACGACGAGGCCCGGACGCAGTGCTACTGCGTTCCGGGCCTCGTCGTTTTGCGAGCTCATGACGGTTCGGTCGCCGTTGTTTTAGTCAAACAGACTCGGCATGTCGCTTTCTTTCATGAGGGCGCCGGCAGAGGGGAGGCTCTGCGCGGTGAACTTTTCGGCCGAGACGCCGGCGCCAAGGATTTCCTCGGTTGTGCCGACGGTGGTGACTGAGCGGCCCTTCTTGGCGGTAAAGGCCTGGACGCCCTGCGTGTTGGTGGTCGTCTTGGTCT
>URVZ01000043.1 GCA_900551365.1 uncultured Collinsella sp. | reverse complement strand
TGGAGAGAGCGCTCCCGCAAACTGCCTCTTGACAACTTATAGGAGCGTCGGTTTTACTAGAGCAAATGCACTTTGTGCTCGTCCTGCACCAAAAAGTCTACTCACTTAGTCCGTATCGAAGCCAAACGAATCCAAATAGATGACAAATTAAGCCAATCCGCAGCAAGAGACGCGTGAACCAATGCTTCTCGCGGCGGATTGACACTACAAAGCGGCCAAAATGTCGGTCAGGTTGTCGATGACAACGTCGGCAGCGGACTGATCGAGGTTGACGCCCTCGTGCGGGCGCAGCGCCAGGACGCGGGCGCCGGAGCGCTTGCCCGCCTCAATGCCCATCGGCGAGTCCTCGATGACCAGGCACTCGGCCGGCTCCACGCCCAGCGCCTCCATGGCGCGCAGGTAGATCTCGGGGTCGGGCTTAAACGCGCTGCACTCGTGGCCGCTGATGGTGTAATCCAGCACGTCGGCAATACCGGCGATCTCAACCAGCTCATCGATCAGCTCGCGATAGGACGAGCTCGCGATGGCACACTTCACGCCGCGCTCGTGCAGTTCGCGCATCACCGGCTCTGTCTGCTCGTTGAGCAGCTCGGCATACGGAACGGGATGGACCGGGCTGTAGACCTGCTTGTACTCCACGCGCAGGCGCTCGCGCAACTCAACATCGTCGGGCACCAGCGCCTGCCAAATGGCCGGCTCGTTAGACCCCGAAAGATCGGGGATCTCGTCAAAGTGGAACCCCTTCTCCTCCATAAACGCCACGCGGCGGCGGTTGTAGAACCACTCGGTATCGACCAGCACGCCGTCCATATCAAACAGCACTGCCTTGATCATACGCATCTCCTCTCAAGAGCAAAAAAGGGGACGGGGCGCAAACCCCATCCCCTCTCAATCAACCCGTAAGGTTTACTTACTTGTGATTAGTAGGAAAGCTTCCACATGTAGCGACGCATGGTCAGCGGGTGCTGACGGGCCTCGGCGATCTGGTTGCCGTACTCGCGCATAACGGCGAGGTGCAGCAGCGGGTTGAAGTAGGTGATGACGCTCGCCGGCACGGCGTCGGCCAGACCGTAGTCCTTGGAGTCGATCAGAGCGACCTTGGCGCCCATGCGCTCAAGGAAGGTGAGGGCGCGGGCGTCCATCGGACGGGTAGCACCATCGGACATGAAGAAGACGTAGGGCTTACCCTCGGTGGAAACCTCGAACGGGCCGTGGAAGTACTCGCCGGTGTTGTAGGCGGCGGCGTCGATCCACTGCATCTCGGTGAACAGGAAGGCGGCGTGAGAGTAGGCCATCTTCTCGGAGGCACCGGAAGCCATGAAGTAGATCATCTTGTCGTCCTTGAAGTCCTCAGCGAACTTCTTGGCAAGCTTCGTGCAGTGCTGAGCGGCGTTCTCGCACAGGTCGAAGATGTTGGTGAGGCCGGTGATCATATCCTCGTAGTGATCATAGCCCTCGGTCTGCTGAAGGATCTCGAGAGCGAGAGCGATGGCGTAGCCAGGCTTCTCGGCCTTGGCGGCATAGTTGGCGTGGAAGCCGTGGACGATGACGTGGTCGGCGTCGACGGTCAGAGCGGAGCCAGCCTTGTTGGTGAGGGAGACGACCGGGCAGTTGTGCTTCTTGGCGGTCTTGTTGGCCTCGACGGTCTCGGGCGTGGAGCCACCGAGGGAGCAGGTGATCACGAAGGTGTGCTCGTTGACCCAGGAAGGCGTGTCGTAGTTGAACTCGTTAGCGGTGAAGATCTGAACGTTCAGCTTGTCCGTGTTGTTGGCCAGGAAGTACTTGGCGGGGTACAGGTCGGACATGGAAGCACCGCAGCCGACGAAGGCGACACTGTGGATCTCGTGGTTGGACAGGACGTCAGCGACGATCTGCTTAGGGAGGTTAAGGTCGATCTCGTACATCTGACACATTCCTTTCGATTTTTGCGGCGCCACATTGCCGGGCGCTCGCAGGGTTACCGTGGTTTGGACCGAGTCGCCGGTCCGTTGAGGATGCGACAAGGGGACTGTCCCATTGTCGCATTTTGGGGATGGAAGCCTGCCTGGGGTATGGGATGCCAGGCAGGCCCCCGGGGGAAAGCGGTTAGGCGCTTGGTCGCGACTAGGCCAGAATGCCGGCCGCGGAGAGGGCGATGCCGCCCACGATGGCGATCACGAGAAGCCAACCGGTGTTGACGTTCTTCTTGATGAGCCAGTACATAAGGCCGGTGAGGCCAAGGGAGATCATCTGGGGCATCATGCCGTCCAGGATGTCCTGGATAACAACGGTGCCCTCAGCGAACTGCAGCGGGGTGGTGGCGCCGATCAGCGTAGCGATCATGCCGCCCACGGACATAAGGCCCACGATGCCGCAGACATACATGAGCTTCTCCATGAGGTCGCCGCCCTGAAGCTTGCTCAGGTACTCGTGGCCGCCCTGATAGCCCATCTTGGCTGCGAACCAAGTGATCAGCACAGAGGGGACGATGGAGATGAGCATGGCCAGGATCGGGCCCATGATGGAGCCCTGCTGAGCCAGCTGAACGCCCAGGCCAAAAGCGATAACGCGGATGGTACCCTGGAAGAAGGAGTCACCGATGCCGGAAAGCGGACCCATGAGGGAGGTCTTGACCGCGTTGATCGAATCGGGATCGAAGTTCTCGGGATCCTTGGCGTACTCCTCCTCCATGGAGGCGGTGAGGCCCAGGATAAAGGCGCTCGTCTGCGGGGTGCAGTTGTAGAACGCCATGTGACGGTGGTAAGCCTCTTTCTTAGCAGCGAGCTGCTTGGGGTCGGACTCGTCCGGATAGAGGCGGTCGAGCGTGGGAACCATGCCGTAGAGGAAGCCCATGTTCATCTGACGCTCGTAGTTCCAAGAGGCCTGGATGGCCCAGGAGCGCCAGAAGAACTGGCTGACCTTCTTGTTCAGGGACACGTCCTTGGTTGCGGTTGCCATAGTGTGTTCCTCCTTAGTCTTCGTCGTCTTCGAGCGGATCGTAGTCGGAATCGACACCGGCGGCTGCATGGGAACCGTTGAACTTGAAGCCCATGAAGACGACAGCCAGGCACACACCGATCAGAGCGACCGCGATGACGGACAGGTTGAGGTAAGCGGCGAGCAGGAAACCGATGAACAGGAACGGAGTCATACCCTTCTTGATCATCATGGTGAGCAGCAGGGCCAAGCCGTAGGCGGTCATGATCTTGGTCGAAACGTTAAGACCAGTGGACAGCCACTCGGGAACCATGTTGACGATGGCCTGAACCAGGTCGGTGCCAACAAAGACGGCGAGGAAGATCGGCAGGAAGTACATGATGGCGTACAGACCGGAGCCGGCGCAGATGTGCATACGGTAGGCGGTCTTGAACTTTCCGTTATCGATCGCGCTATCTGCCACATGGGTGAGGGCGGCGATGATGGAACGGAACACGATGCCGAGGAGCTGACCCAGGACGGCGACCGGGATGGCGATCGTCATGGCGGTCTCGGCGGAAGCATCGGTCAGGCACGCAAAGGCAGCGGCCACGATGCCGCCCAGGACCATATCGGGCGGAACGGCGGCGCCGACCTGCACCAGGCCCATGGACACGAGCTCGACGGCGGCACCGACGGCAAGGCCGGTGGGCACATCGCCCAGCAGCAGACCGACGAGCGTAGCGCCAACGAGGGGCTGCTCGAAGTTAAGACGACCGAGCAGGCGGGAGTCCCACATGCAGAACACGCCGACGAGGCCGACGAGCACCGCACTGATGAACGTATTCATACCCTTCTCCTTTCAGTCAGGCAAAAGCCTGGTTGATTACAGCTTGGCGTCGATGTCGACGCTCTGATACGTAGGGGTCTGCTGGACATAGAGCTTGATGCCCATGTCGAGCAGCTGGTTGACGTCGGCCTTCTGGGTGGCGTCGAGGAAGACGGAGCTGTCCTTGCCGCCGACCTGATCGGCACCGTCGTGGTTGGCGGTGGCGCCCAGGTTGATGGCGTCGAGCTTGTAGCCCTGACAGAACTGCAGCATCTCGGCAGTGTTGCCAAAGACGAACATGACGCGCTCGCCGAGGGTGTTGAGCTTATCCATCTTGGCGAGGGCACGCTCGACGGTGAAGACGTTCAGGCGCACGCCCTGGGGCTTGGCCAGCTTAAGAGCGCCCTTCTTGATGTCATCGTTGGCGGCAGCGTTGTCGACGACGATGATGCGCTCGGCCTGAACCTTGGTGGTCCAAGTAAAGACGACCTGGCCGTGCAGCAGACGGTAGTCAAGACGTGCGAGGACGATCTTGGCGGGACCGGAGCTGTGACGGGACGCCTTGGCCTTCTTGGCGGGAGCCGCGGCGGCCTCGACCGGTGCGTTGGGGTTGGTCAGACCGGTGCGGGCCTCATTGATGAGGGCCGCGAGCTCGGCGCCCTTGACGGGGGCGGGGCTCATAGCAAGCGTGAGCGCCAACGGGATGTTGAAACCGCTGACAACCGTGAACTTCGTGCCGTTCTTGGAAAGCTCGACCATGTTGTTGTTGACCGAGCTGCCGAGCATATCGGTCAGCACATAGACGGTGTCGTCCGCGTTGAACGTGGCGATCATAGCCTCAACCTTATTGGTGATGGGCTCCTTGTCGTCACGAGCAAGCGACACGACGTGGACGTTCGACACGTCGCCGAGAACCATCTCGAGCGTGTCTTTGGCGCCTGCGGCCAGGCCGCCATGAGATGCGAGAATGATCTGATTCATCTTGCCTCCTCCTTTTCGTTATGGTCATTATAACGTCTTATACGTTGCTTATATTGCTAATTAGTATAAAGACCGTTCGCGGGTGAAAATCGACCGTTGACGGGTTTAACGTACTCGAAACGTTGGACTGGGTAGGCCGGCGCTAGCTGGATAACCCCAGGTCAGACCCTGCGCGCAATCCCCTATCGCACGAAGTACCAGGGGCTTTCCTGTACGGTGGGTTCCAGCGCAATGCCGGTGCGTTCCTTAAACAGATCCATGTCCTGAGATTTTTCGGTCCACCACGCGTTGGGCTTAAAGGTCATGCTCTCAATGACATGACCGACAAACACACTGTTGCGCAGCTTGGAGAAGTCGGTGTTCATAATCAGGATGGACGCGAGCACCAACACGATGCCCAGGACTTTAATCGCGCCGGCGGGCTCGGCGTAGACACCAATGCCCACCAGTACGGTGACGACCGTCTCGAAAGACATTACGACGGGAACTTTCGATGTCTCGAGCCCCATGGACAGACCCTGCATATATAAGATGTAAGCAACGGCTGTGGGGATGAGTCCAAAGCCAAGGAACAGCAGCAGCAGCTGTGGCGACATTGCCGCGGCGACATCCGGCCACGGAGCCGCGATAGCTGCCATAACCGCACCGCCAAAAACAAAGCCCCAAAACGTGACAGCCAGTGGGTGGACCGTCTTGGTTGCTATTCGGCTAAACACCGCGAGCGACGCACCACAAAGGCCTGCAATCACGCCCGACGTGACGCCCCAAACCGAAAAATGAAAACCGGAAAGGTCGCCATTGGTCACTGCAAGCACGCAGCCTACGATGTTAAAGACAATGGCAACGAGCTTGTTGGGGGTCACGTCCTCGCGATAAAGCACGCGGCCGAGCATGACGCCAAACACCGGCGAGGTGTAGAGCAGCACCGAGGCCGTGGACATGCCCACCTCGCCCATGCACTCGTAATAACAGGTGTTGGCGGCGGCCAAACCGACGATGCCGACAAGCGCACAGGGAACAAGCTCTTTAGGGCTTGCCTTGAACAGGGCCAGCGGACCCTGAGCCACGGTAGACCCCTCACCCGGACGGCAGCCCATAAACATCAGGACCGGCGCCAAGATAAGCGCTCCGACCAACAAGCGAAAGGCAGCCATGCTCTGGGACGAAACGCCCATGGCCGAGATGCCGTTTACAAAGATTCCGATGCTGCCCCACATAAGCGCGGCGATCAGCACCAGCACATAGCCCAGATTGCTCTTCTTCAACGCAGCCTCCTCGGTATTGTTTCCAATATGTTTCGTACTACGTTATAGTCGTTATATACATTTTTCAAGACACAAATCGGTGAGCGGAAAAGTGATCCGTTTTCCTCCGTCCCCAGCGGATTACTTGGCGGTTGCGGTGAAATAGTTCCTAAATAGAGGCTTCAAACCCCCAAGCAGGAACTATTCCACCGCAACTTATGAGGACATCGAGCTGTTAGGCCGCTCTATCCCCTAGTAGTCCAGCTTCCACATGTAGCGGCGCGTCATGTAGTCCTTGTGCGTGACGGCAGAGAGCGCGCGCATGTACACATTGTTGAGGATCGGGGCGAAGATCAGGTGGTTGAAGTACTCGCTCACGCTGTCCTTGATGTCGTTGAGGCCGAGCTCCTTGGCGTCGAGCTGATAGACGCGCTCGCCACCGTACTGGTTGACGAAGCGGATGCCGCGCTCGTCGTTGCAGCGGCTGCGGCCGACGCTAATGAGCTGGAACAGCGAGGTGCGCTTGTCCAGGATCTCGAAGGGGCCATGGAAGAAGTCGCAGGTGTTGATGGTGCAGGAGTCGATCTGCAGCATCTCCTGCACGTTGCAGATGCTAAAGACGTAGGCGGCACCAAAGAGCGGGCCCTGGGCCATGACGTTGATGCAGGGCTTGTCGGCGTTCTGCTCGGCCCACTTGGCAGCGAGCGGACGGGTGTACTCGACGGCCTTGCGATAGATGGGGTCGACCAAGTCGAACGCGGCCATAGCGGTCTCGTACTCGGCATAGCCCTCGGTCTGCTGCGTAAGCTCCATGGCGATCATGGTCACGACGGCAGAGTTGGTGCGAGCCATGCAAGACTCGTCGACGGCCAGGCTGTCGTACTGGATCTTGTAGTCGCAGACCTCGGTGAGGCCGGACTCGTCAACATAGATGGCGATGGTGCTGGCGCCGTGGTCCTTGGCGACCTGGGCGGCGACGATGGTCTCCTTGGTGCCGCGCATGGACACGACGACGGCCAGGGTGTTCTCGTTAACGTAGGCAGGAGTTGCGTGCACGAACTCATTGCTGGTGTAGCTGGAGCTCACGACCTGCGTGGCCTCGTGCTCCATAAAGTACTGGGCAGGATAGTTGCCGCCGTTGGATCCGCCGGCGCCAATCCACACGACGCGCTTGATGCCGCCCTTGTCTGCCTTGTCGGCCAAAACCTGGGAGACGACGTCCTTAACCTGTTCCTGAGTAGTCATCGTGCATCAGCCTTTCTTCTCGTTTGATGCTCTCGATGGCATACAAGTTACATACATGTTTTGGTTATGTCGACTAGTTGTATGCTATATTTGTCTTAGAATTTTTACTGGTAAGGTTTTCGGTAATCAATTACCAGCGGTTTTGTTGTCATATTGGATACATGCTTTGTTCGGTAAGCATATAAGTTAGATACAGGTTGATCGAATGAGCGCTTCGTCGAAAAAGAACTTGGCCCAATACGAGCGCTTGGCGGGCATGCTGCGTGACCGCATCGCCGCCGGCGTCTACGCGCGCGAAGACAAGCTGCCGTCCGAGATGGAACTCATGGACGAATCGGGGCTGTCGCGCAGCACCGTGCGCCACGCCCTTAAGGTGCTCGTTGATGAGGGCCTGGTGCGCACCGAGCGCGGGCGCGGCGCCTTTGTGGCCGACACACCGGCGCTCCACGAGAACAACCTAGTGTTTTCGAGCTATACCAAGCAGGTCGAAGGCCAGGGCATGAAGCCCACCACGCGCACGGTGGACTCGGGCTTTACCAAGGCGGGCGGCAGCATAGCTAAGTTCTTTGATGCCGCCGTGGGCAGCAAGCTCGTCAAACTTGTCCGTCTGCGTTATCTGGACGATGCGCCACTGTGCCTGGAGACCACCTATCTACCACCGAGCTTTGAGGCACTCATCGATCGCGATATCAACGGTTCGCTCTACGCCACGCTGCGTCAAGAATTCCATCGCGCGCCGGCACAGGGGCACAAGACCTTTGAGGTGTGCTATGCCTCGCAAAACGAGGCGTTTTTGCTCAACGTTGAGCGTGGGCAGGCGCTGATCCTGATCACCGACTACGTCTACGACACCGACGGCCGCCCGCTCCATGTCTCCAAGCGCATCCAACGCACCGACCGCGCCAAATACACCGAGCCCATCGGCTAACCTGTCCCTAAATGGTAGGTTTGGGGAGGTCGGGGAACCAGGTTGGTTTGGGTTGGTTAGGGACGCGCTCGGCAAGGACCAGCTCCATCCAGCACATGTCGTACCAGCGGCCAAACTTTTGGGCGCAGCGATCGAAGGCGCCCACCAAGCGATATCCCATATGGGCATGGAAATCCTGACTGTTGTGCGTCAGGTACTCGTCGTCCTTGTCGTGCGGCACGGCAATGAGCGCGCACATGTTGGTGATGCCCATCGCGATCAGACATTGTTTGAGCGTATCGTGCAACTTGCGGCCCAGCCCGCCGTGGCGCACGTCGCGCGCCAGGTAGATCGACGTCTCGACCGACCAGTCGTATGCCTCGCGGCTGTTGAGCGGACTCACATAGGCATAGCCTACCGGATGCCCGTCCAGCTCCATCACCAGATACGGATAGCGCTTGAGCGTACGCTCGATGCGCCCGGCGAACTCCTCAACGCTCGGCACCTCGTATTCGCAGGTAATCGCCGTCTGGCGCACATACGGCTCATAGATGGCAAGCAACGCCGACGCGTCTTCGGGCGTCGCCAGACGAATCGTCGGCTCGGACATCTCGGTCATACAACCCTTCTCCCCAAAAGCAAAGGCCACCCTGCGCCAAACCCGGCGCAGGGTGGCCCTCGTCATTACATCAGGCTACAGGACAGCCGCCAGCACGTCGATGTCCTCCTGCGTCGTGGCCCAGCTGGTGCAAAAGCGCACCACCGTGTGGGTCTCATCGTACTTTTCCCAGTACTCGATCGAGGCATGCTCGCGAATGCGGGCCATGTCCTCGTTGGGCAGGATCACGAACTGCTGGTTTGTGGGCGTCTCCAAGAAGAACCGGTAGCCGTGCTCGTGCAGCACGCGACGAAGCGCCTGCGCGGTTTCGATCGCCTGACGGCCAATCTCAAAATACAGGCCGTCGGTAAAGAGCGCCTCAAACTGCACGCCCGTCAGGCGGCCCTTGGCCAACAGCGCGCCGTGCTGCTTAATACGCGGAATGGGATGCGCCGGGGCGTGCATGCCGCAGAACACCACAGCCTCGCCGCAAAGCGCGCCGCACTTGGTGCCGCCGATGTAGAACACGTCGCACAGCTGCGCCAGCTCGGGCAGGGTAATGTCGCACTCATCGGCCGCCAGCGCATAGGCCAGACGAGCACCGTCCACAAACAGCGGAATCTCGCGCTTCTGGCACACCGCGTGAATCGCCGCGAGCTCGGCCTTGGAGTACAGCGTGCCGTACTCGGTCGACAGACTCACGTACACGGCGCCCGGGAACACCGTGTGCTCGTAGCTCTCGTTTTCGTAGAACACCTGGATATAGTTCTCGAGGTCCTCGGCGTGCATCTTGCCCTCATAGCCGGGGATGGTGAGCACCTTGTGGCCGCCAAACTCGATGGCGCCCGCCTCGTGGCAGGCAACGTGGCCAGTCTCGGCAGCAACGACGCCCTCGTACGGCGCGAGCAGCATGTCGATCACCGTCGCGTTGGCCTGCGTGCCGCCCACCAGAAAAAACACGTCGGCATCGGGGGCCTGGCAGGCCTCGCGAATAAGGTGCTTGGCACGCTCGGTATGTGCATCGGTACCGTAGCCGGGCTGCGGTTCCATATTGGTGTCGACGAGCGCCTGCAGCACCGCCGGGTGTGCGCCGTGGGAATAATCGTTGTTAAACGCGAGCATGGCAATCCTCTCTTACCGGGTATCGGCCAGATGATTTAAACGGAGCTATTGTACGCCGTTGGGATAGGCAATACGCGCGGCAAGGCACTCAAGCGCCAGCACCAGGGCAAAGCCGCAGCTCACGTCACTCAAAAAATGCGCTCCGATCACGATGCGGCCAAAGGCGACGAGCGCCGCGACCACAGCCGCCGTCCAAAAGACCACCCGGCGGCGCGACGGCTTTTCCTTAAAGGCCGCTGCGGGAAGCCCGGCGAGCATCAGGCCAATCGCCGCATGCGCGGTGTGTCCACTCGCGAACGACTTAAAGCCGTCCTTGATTACGCCGGCGGCGATATAGCTCCACTTGTCGGGGTTGCCAATCACCCACCACGGCTGAAAATTGAGCCCCGGCGTGACCTCGATCACGCGCATGCGCGGACGCGACCACAGCGGCTTGACGATCACGTTGAGGATAATGGCCTGAGCGACCCACACGGCAAGCACCATCAACGCCCAGTGCGTGAGCTCGTCGGGCTCGGTCGTGCGCGTGAGGCGGTAGGCGATGAAGTTGGCTGCGATGACCAACGCAAACGTCAGAACCAGCTGAAACGCAATAAGCTTGCCGCCGACGCGCAGCGATCCGATAATCTCGTAGCCGACCAGACCCACGTTGATCAAAACGCCCAGCGCAGCGAGCCACTTGCTCGCCTTGGAGTCGGAACGCACCGCGCGCACGAGCATAACGCCCGCGACGCTCGCCGTCAGCTCGAACGGTAGCTCGCCGGCCGCCTCGACAAAGCGACCGTACATGCTGCCGATGTTGAACAGCGCACTCGAGATCTGATAATCAAAGAAGCTGCCCACGCCCAGACAAAGGCACAGGACGGCCGCGATAATAGCGACATCTTTCTTATAGATGTATCCGAACATGCTTTCCTTTCGATGGGGCTGGAATCAACCTGCGAGGTGGCGGGGCAAAGAACAACTGGTAGCTATGCCCCGCCACGCCCCTACTTGTTAGTCATCGTCGCTCGTGCCTAATTGCTGCAGCAGCATGAGTGCCGCGGCCACGGGGCCGGTGCCGTCGCTGGCGTCGAGACCGCGACCCAGGCCGCTGCCCGCGCCGGCACCCGCCTTGTAGGGCACCGACAGTTTGCGGCTCTTGGGAAAGTTCACCGCGCCATAGCGGGTCTTAAGCTCAAAGGCCACCTTCTTGGGAACGTCAACCCCCAGGAAGGTAATGCGTCCACCGCTGAGCGTGACGCTCTCGAGCCCCAAGCGCTCGCCGCGAATGCGGATGCGAGCGCGGTTGAGCAAGTTAAGCCCCGCCAACGGCAGCTCACCGTGCGCGGCCTCGGTCTCCTCCTGCACCTCGTCGATACTCTCCAGGTCCTCGGCCGCCGCGAGCTTGCGGTACACGAGCACGCGCTGGTCCACCGCCGGCATGTACTCCTCGGACAAGAAGTAGTCGGCCGGCAGGTTGATGCCCACGCTCGCCGCCTCCACGCCGGCATCGTCATCGCCGCGCGCCTCGGCCACGGCCTGTCCCAGCATCTGCGTAAACAGGTCAAAGCCCACGCTCGACAGGTTACCGTGCTGCTCGGCGCCCATAAGCGAACCGGCGCCGCGGATCTCCAGGTCGCGCATGGCGATGCGCATGCCGCTGCCCAGGTCCTGGAACTCGGAAAGCGCGGTCAGGCGTGCCGTGGCCTCCTCGGTGAGCGGCAGCTCGCCGGGGAACATAAAGTACGCGTATGCCTGCGTGGCCGAGCGGCCCACGCGGCCCTTAAGCTGGTAGAGCTGTGCCAGACCCAGACGCTGCGAGTCCTCAATGATGAGCGTGTTGGCCGTTGCGTTGTCGATGCCGCTCTCCACGATGGTCGTGGCGATAAGCACGTCGATCTTCTTGGTCGCGAACTCGATCATCACGTCCTCGACCTCGCGCGGGCTCATCTTGCCGTGCGCCACGCCCACGCGCGCCTCGGGCGCGGCCTCGTGCACGCGCGCCACGGCATCGTCGATGGTCTTGACGCGGTTGGACACGTAATACACCTGACCGCCGCGACCCACCTCCAGGCGAATCGCCGCGCTCACCACGTCGGGGTCGTACTCCCCCACGTGCACGATCACGGGACGACGCCCAGTCGGCGGCGTGGTGATCAGGCTCATGTCGCGCACGCCGCTCGTGGCCATCTGCATGGTTCGCGGAATAGGCGTTGCCGAAAGCGTGAGCACGTCGATTTGCTCGCGCAGGTTCTTGAGCTGCTCCTTGTGCTGCACACCAAAGCGCTGCTCCTCGTCGATGATCACCATGCCCAGGTTCTTGGGGTTCACGTCGGCAGAAAGCAAGCGGTGCGTGCCGATGAGCACGTCGATCGTGCCCTCGGCAAACGCCTTAAGCGCGCGCTTTTGCTGCGCCGGGGTGCGGAAGCGGCTGAGCACTTCGACCTCGAGGCCAAACGGGGCAAAGCGCTCAAAGAACGTCTCATAGTGCTGCTGGGCCAGAATGGTCGTGGGGCAGAGCACCATGACCTGGCGGCCGGAGTCCACGCACTTAAACGCCGCGCGCAGGGCAACCTCGGTCTTGCCAAAGCCCACGTCGCCGCACAGCAGGCGGTCCATGGGCTTGGGCGCTTCCATGTCGGCCTTGATGTCGGCAATAGCCTCCAGCTGGTCGCGCGTCTCGTCGTAGGGAAAGCTCTCCTCCATCTCGATCTGCTCGGGCGTATCGGGCGGACAGGCGATACCGGTAATCGACGAGCGGCGCGTATAGAGGTCGACCAGGTCAAACGCCAGCTTTTTGGCATTCTTGCGCGCCTTGTTGGTGGCCCGCGTCCAGTCGGCGGTGTTGAGCCTGGTCAAGCGCGGTTTATCGCCGTCGGGACCAACGTAGCGCGTAATGCGGTCAACCTGCTCCAGCGGCACGTAGAGCTTGTCGCCATCGGCATATTCCAGCAAAAAGTAGTCGCGTTCCTTGCCGCCCACTTCCTGGCGCGCGATCTCGCTAAAGAGCGCGATGCCGTGGGTAGCGTGCACCACGTAGTCGCCCGGCTTAAACGGGAAGGTGATCTGCGTAATGTCAACCTTGCGGCGGCTGCGCGCGCGGTTGGCATCCATGCGGGCGTTGAGGTCGGCGATCGAGAACACGGCCAGGTTGGCATCGGGCACCACCACGCCCTGCGGCAGGGCAGCGTCCACAAAGGTCACGCGCCCGCGCGAGATGGTGGGCACGGCGGCGCCGGCGGCAGCCTGCGCGGCGCCCGCCTCGAGCGAGCGGGCGTTGAGCGCATCGGCGCGACGCTCGCGAATGGAAGCACGGGCCTCCTGGCGTGCGGCACGGTCGGCGGAATCCGCCGCTGCCACGCGCACGCGGTCGCCGATAGCGCCGGCGTTTTCGGGCGCCGCGGTCAGCGATTCCTCAAAGGTAATGCCCTCGTCGCCAAAGGTGAGCTCCATCGACTCGCGCGCACCGCGGTCGGGGATGGCAAACACGCAGGCATAGCGCTTGCCCACGACCTCCTGGATGCGCGTCATAAAACGGTTGTCCGAGCCTGCAATGGCAGGCTGCTCAATCTTGAGCTCGGCCGTCACCGCACCGCCGGCACGAATCAGGCTCACATAGTTCAGGCGCTGCTGAGCACCAAAATCGAGCTGCTGGGCACGCACATACAGGCCGTCCAGACGGTCGACCCCCGCCTCGCCGGCACGTGCCTCGATATCCTCGTAGGCGCGCAGGCAATCGTCGAACAGCGAGCGCGGCTCGGACAGTACCACGAGCGCCTTGCCGCTCACATGCGACAGCGGGCTCACGGTCTGGCCGTACATCACCGGCAAAAAGCGGTCGAGCTCAGGCGTGACGATGCGCGCATCCACCATCTCGAGCAGCGCCGCCAACTTGCTGTCGTCCTGGCTGGCGCGGTAGAGCGCCACATGCATGTTGTGGACGGCCTCGTCGGTAAGCGCCAGCTCACGGCACGGGAAGATCTCGATGCTGTCCTCGTTGCCGATGGTCTGGCCCGTGGAGCTCACCATGCGGCGGATGCGGTCGATCTCGTCGCCAAAGAACTCAATGCGCACGGGCGCCTTTTCCTGCGCGGGAAACACCTCGACGGTGTCGCCGTGCACACGGAACAGGCCGGGCGCGTCGGCGGCGCCGGCATTGGTGTAGCCCATGCCCACCAGACGCTGCGGCACCTCGTCAAAGGGAATCTCCTCGCCCACCGCAAAAGTAGTGGACTCCCAATAGCGACTCTCGACCGGCGGCACGCAGCGCAGCAGCGCGCGGGCCGAGGCGACCATGATGCAGTTGTCCCCGCGCACGATGCGCCCGAGCGCCTCGCAGCGCTGGGCCACCACGGCGTCGTCGGGCGCCTGCTCGCGCCAAGGATAGTCCTTGCGCTCGGGAAAGCGGCACACGTGCGCCAGGCCCACATAGGCGGCAAGGCTACGCGCGGCGCGATCGGCTGCATCCTCGCCACTCACGATGTAGACCGTAGGGCGCGGGCGGCGCGCAAACTGGGCGGCGGCCATAAGCGTTCGACCCGACTGAGACACGGCCAGCGTCACGTCCTCGCCAGAATCGAGCCCGGCCTCGACGGTCTGCAGCGCCTCGGCAGTGTAGAGCTGCGCGGCTATACGGTGAATGAGCATGCTGTTCCTCCGGCATTGCAACGCCAAAAGCCCGCCGAGGCAAGCTCGGCGGGTATGCGGCTGATTTCATTGCCTGTCATGGTAGCGCATGGAGAGGACTCCGGCTCAAGAGCAAACCCAGCCCCGCAAAAAACGCCAGACGAAGATGCGTTCCGCCCTACCCCGCTACGCGCACGCTGGGGCACAAATCTGTCAGCGGACACTCGTCACACTTGGGTTTGCGGGCGTCGCAGATCTCGCGACCGAAGGTGATCCACTGATGGTTGACCGACTCCCAATACTCGTGCGGCAAAATCTTGA
>URVZ01000042.1 GCA_900551365.1 uncultured Collinsella sp. | reverse complement strand
AACAGCGCAAAACGTAATTTCAAGCTATGAACGGTCACTTTTCGCCCGTGAACGGTTTTTAAACCAATCTGAACAATATCGAACACAATTAGCGGAAACCCAAACAGGCCCGTGCCCTAGCGCCAATCGCGCACCGTATCGCCCTCGACGAGTACGCCCGGAAACAGCATGTGCTCCACACCGGGTTCAACGCCCTCGGCACCGGCGATCTTATCGACTGCCCACATGCCGACACGCTTGTTGTCAAAGCGCACGGTGGCCAGGCGACGATCGGGCACGATGTCGCCCAGACTGTCATCAACACCCACCACGCTCACGTCCTCGGGCACGTGCTTTCCGCGCGACTCGAGTCCGCGAATGCAGCCGTAGGCCATGGCGTCGTTGGAAGCATAAATGGCCGTACAGGTCGGATCGTCCGCCAGAGCCTGGCCTGCGGCATATCCGCTCTGTGCCGTCCAGTCGCCGCGCACGAGCTGCGGGGGCTCAATGCCATGCGCGCGCAATGTCTCGCGCCAGCCTTCCTCGCGCCGCATGCCCGAAAGCGAGCGCTCGGGGCATGAGATAAAGTGCACAGTCTTGTGCCCCCGCCCCAGCAAGTACTCGACAACTTGACGCGAGCAATCGAACTGGTCGTTATCGACCGTTGAACAGAGCGGGTGCTCCAGCATGGTAACGAGCACCGTCTGCATACCGGGCAGCGGCTCAAAAGTGCCAAAGTCTGCCGGCATGCGGTTCATGATCACGACCATACCGTCTACCGGCAGCGCGCTCATGCGTGACGATGCGCTCTCGAGGGTATACGGATGCCCGTCTACTTTAGTGAGGGTGATGGCATAGCCATGTTTGTCGGCCGCGGCGGCAAAGCCCTCCATACGGTCGAGGTTGCCGGTACCGGTAATGTTGAACATGGCGACGCCGACGGTCTTAAACCTGCCACGGCGCAGCGATCGACCGGCAAAATTGGGGCGATACCCCAGCTCGCGCATGGCGGCACGCACGCGTTCCTTGGTCTCGGGGCGCACGCTGGGCGAATCGTGCACGGTGCGCGAGACCGTCTGCTCCGAGACGCCCGCGAGGCGCGCTACGTCTTTGACGGATACCGATTTTTTAACAGCGGCCATAGATTGATCTTTCTATGTCAACGATGCCATTGGTGGCACCCTGCGCATTCAAATGAAACGCCTTCAAGTATATCCAACGCCTCCCCCACCATACGCTCACCACCCAAAACCTACCGTTCACCGACATTTTTGCTTCCCCGAACAGCTTTTGTCGACCAAATGTTAACGTTGCCATTGTGCAAACACAGAGCCACCGGGCGGCTCAAACGTTTACGCGCAAGGAATCGACGGTCCACAGGCACAGGGGCCATCGGTTCGCGTCTTATTTTGTGTCGCAAAATGGCAACGTCAACATTTTGGCAACCAAACGTCAAAAGCTACCATCGTTGCCAACCCACCGACTCTTAGGAGCTTTGCATGGAGCAACTCATCGCCATCATCGAAAAGGGGCAGCCCTTTTTCAACGCGATCGCCCGCAACAAGTACCTCAAGGCGATCCGCGACGGTTTTATCTCCGTCATCCCCATCATCATCTTCTCGTCCATCTTCTGCCTGGTAGCCTCGGTTCCCAATATCTGGGGTTTCTACTGGCCCGATGACATCAACAACGCCCTATGGAAGTGCTACAACTACTCCATGGGCATCCTGGCCATCGCCTGTGCCGCCACCACGGCCAAGCACTTCGCCGACGCTCAGAACCGCGATCTGCCCAAGAACAACCAGATCAACTTCATCTCGTGCATGTGCGCGGCCATCATCGGCTTCTTGCTCCTTTCGAGCGACACGATCGCCACGGACGCTGCCAGCGGCTTCAACACCACCTACCTTGGTTCCAAAGGCCTGCTGACCGCCTTTATCGCTGCGTTTGTGACCGGCATCATCTACAAGTTCTTCATTAAGCGCAACATCACCGTCAAGATGCCCGAGCAGGTTCCGCCCAACATCTCGCAGACCTTTAAGGACATCATCCCCTTCTCCGTCTGCATCACCGTCTTTTGGGTCTTTGACATCGCCTTCCGCGCTGCTTTTGGCTTCTGCTTTGCCCAGGGCGTCATCCAGGTGTTCCAGCCCCTGTTCACCGCTGCCGACGGCTACATCGGCCTCGCTGTGATCTACGGCGCTATGAGCCTCTTCTGGTTCGTGGGCGTCCACGGCCCCTCGATCGTCGAGCCCGCCATCGCCGCCGCCCTCGTTGCCAACATGACCGACAACCTGGCTGCGTTCCAGGCCGGCCAGCACGCTTCCGCTGTCCTGACCCAGGGTGCCCAGTACTTCGTCGTCTGCATGGGCGGCACCGGCGCCACGCTCGTCCTGGTCTTTATGTTCTGCTTCCTGGCCAAGTCTCAGGAGATGCGCGCCGTCGGTAAGGCCGCCATCGTCCCCGTCTGCTTTGCCGTCAACGAGCCGCTGCTGTTCGCCGCGCCCATCGTGCTCAACCCCGTCTTCTTTGTCCCGTTTGTCTTTGCCCCGATCGCCAACATCTGGATCCTCAAGATCTTTATCGACTTCTTGGGCATGAACGGCTTTATGTACACCCTGCCTTGGACCGTCCCCGGCCCCATCGGCACCATCATGGGCCTGGGCTTCCAGCCGCTCGCCTTTGTGATGCTCGCCCTTATCCTGGTCGTCGACTTCGTTCTGTACTATCCGTTCTTCCGTGCCTATGACGCCCAGAAGTGCGCCGAGGAGGCCGAGATTTCCGAGGAGGAGCTCGCCGCCAAGAACGCCGAGAAGGCCGCTAAGCTCAACGATGCCTTCCAGGGCAAGGCTGACGCCAAGAGCGTTGCCGCCGGCGCTGCTGCCGAGGCCGTGAAGTCCGATGCCCCCGCCGCTTCTGCAGCACCCGCTGCCGAGGCAACGACCGCCAGCGACCTCAACGGCAAGCGCGTGCTCGTGCTCTGCCAGGGTGGCGGTACCTCGGGCCTGCTCGCTAACGCGCTGGCCAAGGCCGCCAAGGAGCGCGGCATCAATCTTGAGACCGCTGCCGAGGCCTATGGCAACCACGTCGACATGCTCCCCGACTTTGACCTAGTCGTCCTGGCCCCGCAGGCTGCCAGCTACCTGGCCGACCTGCAGAAAGACTGCGAGCGCGTGGGCAACAAGTGCGTCGCCTGCCGCGGCAAGCAATACATCGAGCTCTCCCAGAACGGCGATAAGTCTCTCGCCTTCGTCTCCGAACAACTTTCGAAGTAAGTAACGCCCAGGGCCAGCCGACCATCCAAGACCGGCTGGCCCTTCGATTTAGACGATTGGATCATCATGTCCGTTAACCCTGTTAGCGTCACCAACCCGCCCGCGCAGTTTCCCGAGGACTTTGTCTTTGGCGGCGCCACTGCTGCCTACCAGGTAGAGGGCGAGACCCGTACCCACGGTAAGGGCAAGGTCGCCTGGGACGACTTCCTGGAGGCCCAGGGGCGCTTCTCCCCCGATCCCGCTTCCGACTTCTACAACCAGTACCCTGTCGATCTGGAGCTGTGCGAGGAGTTCGGCATCAACGGCATCCGCCTCTCCATCGCCTGGAGCCGCATCTTCCCCAACGGCACCGGCGAAATCAACCCCGAGGGTGTGCAGTTCTACCACGACCTCTTCGCCGAGTGCCATAAGCACCACGTTGAGCCGTTCGTCACGCTGCATCACTTCGATACGCCGCTGCCCCTCTTTGTGAAAGGCGACTTCCTCAACCGCGAGACCATCGATGCCTTTGTGGACTTTGCCACCTTCTGCTTTAAGGAGTACGCCGACCAGGTGACCTACTGGTTCACCTTTAACGAGATCTGGGCCGACGCCTCCAACACCTACATCGAGGGCACCTTCCCCGGCGGCGTTAAAGCGCATCTGGCCGAGGCCTTCCAGTGCGAGCACAACATGATGCTCGCCCACGCCAAGGCCGTGCTGGCCTTCCACAACGGCGGCTTTAAGGGCAAAATCGGCGTCATCCAGTCGCTGGAGTTTAAGTACCCGCTCAACGAGAACGACCCCGCCGACATCAAAGCCGCCAACAACGAGCACGTGCTGCAAAACCAGTTTTTGCTCGACGCGACGTTCCGCGGCGAGTATGCCCCCGACACCCTCGAGTGCGCCAACCGCCTGGCTGCCGTCTCGGGCGGCACCATCGAGATCTTGGACGAGGACCTCGAGATTATGCGCGAGGCAGCGCTCTACAACGACTACCTGGGCGTTAACAACTATCAGTGCCGTTTTTTGAAGGCTTACGATGGCGAGAACGACCTGCACCACAACGGTACGGGCGAGAAGGGCACCGGTCGCTGGCGCGTCAAGGGCATTGGCGAGCATGTGAACAAGCCCGGCATCCCCACCACCGACTGGGACTGGATCATCTATCCCGAGGGCCTGTTCGATCTGCTCGTCTACATTAAGCAGCGCTACCCCAACTACAAGCAGATCTTCATCACCGAAAACGGCATGGGCTACAAGGACCCCTACAAGGACGGTTTTGTGGACGACCAGCCGCGCATCGACTACATCGAGCAGCACCTGCGCTGGCTGCTTAAGGCCATGGAGGTGGGTGTCAACGTGGGCGGTTACTTCCTGTGGAGCCTGCAGGATCAGTTCTCCTGGACCAATGGCTACAACAAGCGTTACGGCTTCTTCTACGTTGACTTTGAAACCCAGAAGCGAACGCCCAAGGCAAGCGCATACTGGTACAAGCACGTAGCGCAGACCCGTCGTCTGGACTAGCGGCTTGCGACAAGCGGTTGGCGGAATTGCACCGCCCACATAACCTGTCCCCATTTCTCAGCCGGGGGCGGCACGTCACACGGCGCGCCGCCCCCGGCCTTTTTGGGCGGTTCGGGGTCTGTTTGTCTCGATCTGTAACATCTAGCCGAGTTTTTTGGTCCTAGCTGTTACAGATTGAGACGAACAGGATTGCTCTTTCCGAAGAATCTAAATCTGTAACACGTAGCCCGCTTTTGACCGTCTACCTGTTACAAATCGAGACAAACGGAGTAGGACCTAACCCCGTATGTCCCTAACAGTCGAGCGTTCGACCAGCGTGCTCGGCACATGAATCGCCTCGATAGACGAGCTCTCTCCAATCGCCGCCTCAAACGCAAGCTTACCGACACCGCGCAAATCAAATCGCAGCGTCGTCAGCCGATTGTGAGGAACAAGTCCCTCGAGTGCGTCGTCGATACCAACCACGCTCACGTCGTCGGGCACGGACAGGCCCGCGTTCTCGAGCGCGGCGATAACGCCCAGCGCCATCTGGTCATTTGCCGCAAGCACGGCAGTCGGCGCCTGCGACCCGCCGGCAAGCACCTCGGCCGCAATCCGCTCGCCCATGGCGTACCCACTGTCCGCACTCCAATCGCCGCGCAGCATCGGAGCGGCATCGACATGAGCACGACCCAGCGTATCGCGCCAACCGGCCTCACGAAAACGCGAGGAAATCGAGTTTTCCGGACCCGCCACAAACCGCATATTCGAGTGACCATGTTCCAGCAGATAATTGGTCAACAGCTCGCACGAACCATACTGGTCGGAGTCGATCGTCGTGCAGCGCGGATGCGCATACATGGACAGGATGACCGTTCGCACTCCCGGCTGGGGAACAAACTCCTCAAAATCGGGAGCCATGCGGTTCATGTTGAGAATCATGCCGTCGACGGGTCGCTCGACCATGCGGCGCGAGGCATCGGCAAGTGCATAGGGCTTGTCGCCGCCCATCTCGATCATAGTGACGGCAAAATCGTGCTCGCGCGCCGCTTGCATGATACCCTCGAGCGTCGCCAGGTTACCGACACGTGTGATGTTGTACATGCACAGGCCAATAGAACGATACGACCCGCCGCGCAACGCCGCTCCAGCAAAATTGGGACGAAAGCCCAGCTCTTCCATGGCGGCCAGCACACGCTTGCGCGTCTTTTCCGTCACGTTGGGCATACCGTTGACCACGCGAGACACAGTCTGGCGGCTCACGCCAGCGAGCGCCGCAACCTCTGCCGCGCTCGCCGAACGACCATTCCTTGTCTGCTGATCCATGCCTTCCACGCTAACCTGCTTCCCAACTATTCCCCGCGCCCATGGCGCATCGTACATACATTGATAACGTGCTCATGATACCCGAGCCATATACCACAACATGAAAACTTCTGTCAATCAAAACCGCTTACCGAACAAATACAACCGTTCGCGGCTGTTTGAAGTTGTTTTGTTTCTATACATCCCAGCCGGATGTTAACGTGCTCATTGTCAAATGTTCACGTGCTCATTTTGGTTCTAATCATTTTAAGATAGTGTTTATCGGGCTTTTTCACCGCTGAACGCTAACCAGGGAGCCTCCTGAGCGCAAACGCACAATATCGAACAGCGAGACGAGAGGGTGTATGCATATGTCTTTGCTAAACCGCGTACAGCAGCTGCCGAAGGGCTTTGTTTGGGGCGCCGCAACCGCCGCGTACCAAACGGAAGGTTCCACGAAGGTGGCAGGCAAGGGTAAGACCATGTGGGACGATTACCTTGTCGCCCAGGGTCGCTTTTTGCCCGACCCGGCCAGTGATTTCTACAACCGCTACGAGGAGGATATCCGCCTTTCTGCCGAGCATGGACTCAACGCCATTCGTGTGTCCATCGCCTGGACCCGCATCTTCCCCAACGGCGACGATGCCGAACCCCTCGCCGAGGGCGTTAAGCACTACCACGAGCTGTTCGCCTGCTGCAAAAAGTATGGCGTCGAGCCCTATGTGTCCCTGCATCACTTTGACTCCCCCGCCGCCCTGTTCAACCAGGGCGACTGGCTCAACCGCAAGACCGTCGACGCCTATGCGCGCTATGCCGAGTTCTGCTTCCGCGAGTTCCGCGAGGTCAAGAATTGGTTCACCATCAACGAGCTCATCAGCCTCTCGCACTCCCAATACATCCAAGGCAACTTCCCGCCCAACCATCACTTTGATGTGACGAGCGGCATCCAGAGCCAGCACAACGAGCTCGTTGCCCACGCCCGCGCCGTCAACCTGTATAAGGATCTTGACGAGACCGAGCACCTGGGCGGACGCATTGGCATGGTCAACGTCCTGACGCCGGCATATCCTGCCACCGACTCGCCCGCCGACCAGCACGCCGCCGACCTGTACAACGCCTTCTACACCGACTTCATCATGGACGGCGCCTTCCTGGGTCACTACTCCGCGCGCACCCTCTCACTCATCAACGAGATTCTGCGTGCCAACAACGCCACACTTACGGTTGAGGACAGCGACATGGAGGAGCTCGCCAAGGCGGCGCCCCGCAACGATATGTTCGGCCTCAACTACTATCAGTCGGCGTTTATCGCCGCCTACGATGGCGAGTCCACCAACAGCTTTAACGGCACCGGAGACAAGGGCACCTCGTGCTTTAAGTTTAAGGGCGTCGGGCAGCAGGTCGATATGCCGGGTATCCCCACCACCGACTGGGATTGGCTCATCTACCCGCAAGGCCTCTACGACACGCTCAAGCACATCAGCGCCACCTATCCCAACCTCCCCGTCATCTATATCACCGAAAACGGCCTGGGCCACAAGGACCCCGAGCCCGACGCAAACGGCATCGTCGCCGATCCCGAGCGCATCGACTTTGTCGACCAGCACATGGAGAAGGTGCTCCAGGCGCGTGCCGAGGGCGTCGACGTCCAGGGCTACTTTATCTGGAGCCTGCAGGACCAGTTCTCGTGGGCCAATGGCTATAACAAGCGCTACGGCCTGTTCTACATCGACTTCGACACGCAAAAACGCTACATCAAGCAGTCGGCACTCTGGTACAAGGAGCTCGCCGACACTATGGCGGACGCGCAGTAGCGCATCGCCTCGCTTTCCCCCGAGGGGGAGCGGCCCCATGCGATACAAACCCAGCCGCTCCCCTCTCTCCCCCTGGGACCGACCCCGCCTGCACCCGGGCTTTTAGCAAGCGGGAGACCATATAGGTTTTCAACGTCCATGCCATTAAGATTTCATGCAAAGAGGAGCGTGAACTATGGAATCGATCGTTAAGTTCTTGGAGAAAGGTCAGCCGTACTTCGACAAGGTCTCTAAGAACATCTACCTTCAGGCCATTAAAGACGGCTTTTTGGCAGCAATGCCCATCATCCTGTCTTCTTCTGTCTTCCTGCTTATTTCGACCCTGCCGGGCGTTGTCGCCACGGTCGGCGGCTTTACGCTGCCCGACTGGTGGAACGTCGACGTCGTGAACTTCTGCAACAAGGTTTACAACTTCACGATGGGCGTCGTGGGCATCATGGTCGCCGGCACCACCGCAAGCGCGCTGACCGGCTCCAAGAACCGCCGCATGCCTGCCGGCAAGGCCATCAACGCCACGAGCACCATGGTCGCCGCCATGTGCGCTATGCTCATCTTGGCCGTTACCCAGACGAGTGCCAAGATCGACGGCGCCGATGTCTCGGTGTTCTTTACCGACAACATGGGCACCAAGGGCCTGCTGAGCTCCTTTGTCGCCGCATTTGCCACGGTCAACATCTATGCCTTCTGCATTAAGCGAGACATCACCATCAAGCTGCCCAAAGAAGTCCCCGGCGCCATCGCCCAGAACTTCCGCGACATCTTCGCCTTCAGCTTCTCCATCCTGTTTGTCGCCGTCATCGACGTTATCTGCCGCACCTGCTTGGCCGTCCCGTTTGCCAACGTCATCTCCACGCTGGTGAGCCCGCTGTTCGCCGCTGCCGATTCCTACGCCGGCCTCGCCCTCATCTGGTTCATGATCCCGCTGTTCTGGTTCATGGGCATCCACGGCCCCTCGGTCGTTAAGCCTGCCCTCAACGCCGCGCTGTTTGGCAACATCACCACCAACCTCGCCACGCTGCAGGCCGGCGGTCACCCCGCCCTCGCCCTGACCGAGAACTTCGGTAACTACATCGGCGAACTCGGCGGCACCGGCGCCACGTTCATTGTCCCGATCATCTTCCTGCTCTTTATGCGCTCCAAGCAGCTCAAGGCCGTCGGCAAAGCCTCTGTCGTACCCGTGATGTTCGCCGTCAACGAGCCGCTGCTGTTCGCCGCGCCCATCATCCTCAACCCGTACTTCCTGATCCCGTTCCTGTTTGCCCCCGTGGCCAACGTCCTCATTGGTAAGTTCTTCATCGACTTTTTGGGCATGAACGGCTTTATCTATGCCATGCCGTGGGCACTCCCCGGACCGATCGGCACCTTCATCGACACCAACTTCCAGCCGATCTCTCTGGTCCTGGTTGTCGTCCTGCTGGTCGTTGACTTCTTGATCTACTACCCGTTCTGCAAGGCCTACGACAACGTCCTGTGCAAGCAGGAGGCCGAGACCCTGGCCGAAGAAGAGGCCGAGGAGACCAAGACCGTTAAGACCGCTGACGCCCCCGCCGTTGAGGCTCCTGTTGTCGAGACCGCTTCTGCCACTGAGGCCTCCGCAGCTCCGTCCGCCCTTAAGGGCAAGGATCTGAGGGTTCTGGTTCTGTGCGCTGGCGCCGGCACCTCTGCACTGCTCGCCAACGCGCTTAAGGAAGGCGCCGACGAGCTGGGCATCGACATTACCGCCAACGCCGGTGCCTACGGCAGTCACTACGCCATCATGGACCAGTACAACGTCATCGTCCTGGCTCCGCAGGTTCGCACCTATTACAACGAGATGAAGGCCGACACCGACCGCCTGGGCATCACGCTGCTGTCGCCCAAGGGCAAACAGTACATCGACCTCACTAAGGATCCCAAGGGCGCCGTCGCCTGGATCGAGGAAAACCTCGAGGCATAAGACGCTGACACCACCTGCCGCTTGCAGACAATAAATGGCCCGTGCATCGATGTGTGATGCGCGGGCCATTTTGTTTAGACCGCACCCGTCCTCCTGTTCATCTCAATCTGTAACATCTAGCCGAGTTTTTCGGTCCTAGCTGTTACAGATCGAGATGAACGCACAGGCCAAGCCGAAAATCTCAATCTGTAACATGTAGACCACTTTTGACCGCTTAGACGTTACAGATCGAGACAAACGGAATATACCGGACCGAATTGTCTAAATCTGTAACAACTAGCTGAGATTTTCGGCCCTACCTGTTACAGATTTAGACGAACAGGCCGAGCACGTCTACGCCCGCAGGTCCTTTACGCTGGAACGTTCGACCAACACGCCCGAGACGAGCGTACGGCTTCTGGAGCTCGGGGCTTCCAGACCTGCGACGACCTCGTTAAGCGCACGGACGCCCAGCTCGCGGTGGCGAAACTTCACCGACGTCAGAATCGAGTTGGGAATCGTCTTATAGAGCTCATCGTCGAAGCCGATCACGGACACATCATTGGGCACACTGAGCCCTTTGTCACGTAGAGCCATCATCACGCCGTTTGCCATGCAGTCGTTAGCAGCGAGGACCGCCGTGCAATCGGGCTTATCGGCAAGCACAAGGCCCGCGGCATAGCCACTATCCGCATTCCAATCGCCTTGCAGAGGCTCGGGCGGCTCAATGCCACGCGCCTCGAGTGCCGCACGCCAACCTTTCATACGGCACTGGCTCGACAGTGACTCTTTCTTACCAGAGACGAAGTACACGTTCTTGTGCCCGCGATTCAAGAAGTACTCGCACGCCATGCGCGCGCCGCCCTCTTGGTCGTCACTGACGGTGGAGCAGGTAGGATGCTCCATCGGTGTGATAATCACCGTCTTGAGGTCTTTCGGTGCCTCAAAAGTATCAAAGTCATCGACCATCTGACGCAGGTTGAAGATCATGCCGTCGACGGGAAGCTGCGACATCCTGCGCGCCGCATCGGCAATGGTCATCTTCTCCCCCGCCCGCTTTTTGATCATTGTGAGCGCAAAGCCTCGCTCTTCGGCGGCATCGGCGATACCGTCAATCATGTCCACGGCACCGCCTGACAAGTGAAACAGCACAACGCCGATGCACCCGTAACGGCCCAACTTGAGCGAACGCGCGGCAAAGTTGGTTCGAAATCCGAGCGCCTCCATTGCCGAATGGACCTTATCGCGTGTCGACTCTCGCACGCTATCGGGCTCGTTGATCGCGCGCGACACCGTCTTGAGAGAAACACCCGCGGCAATCGCCACGTCGTTCATCGAAACGTTTTTCTTGTCCATCGTTGTCACCGCTTCTCCACTCGGTTCTCTATCGCTTGTTTTTTGCGTTCTAGCATACACCACCTGCCTGACTGATAAATCAACCGTTTACCGAACAATATCGACCACTCACCCGTATATCCTTGTTGCTCTTCCAAAAATGTCTTACGTTGTCATTAACGAAATGACAACGTTGTCATTTCGCAATGCCTTCCTTAAGCAGGAAGGTTTCCGGGCAGTCCTGACCATCCATCGACGACCAGTTCCATCCACATGCATCGCGCATCAAGTAGCAAAGGAGCTTTATGGACGCCATCGTAAAGATGCTCGAAAAGCATCAGCCGTTCTTTGAGAAGATCTCGAGGAACATCTACCTCCAGGCTATTAAGGACGGATTCCTTGGGTGTATGCCCATCGTCCTCACCTCTTCGATCTTTCTGCTCATTGCCACCCTTCCCGGCGTAGTTGGCATCACGCTGCCCCAGCCGCTCATCGACTGGTGTAACAAGCTGTACAACTTCACCATGGGCGTCATGGGCATCATGGTTGCCGGCACCACCGCCAAGAACTTCACGGCTTCCATGAACCGTCGCATGCCCGCCGGCAAGGTGCTCAACGACGGCTCCACCATGGTGGCCGCCCAGTGCAGTATGCTTTTGCTCGCCGTTACGCAGTTCACCACCAAGTTCAACGGCTCCGAGCTTTCGGTCTTCGACTGCACCAGCATGGGCACGCGCGGTCTGTTCTCGGCCTATATCGCCGCGTTCATCACCGTGTGGGTCTACAAATTCTGCGTCTCGCGCGATCTGACCATTAAGCTGCCCAAGGAGGTTCCGGGTGCCATCGCTCAGAACTTCCGCGACATCATCCCCTTTGGCGGCACCGTCATCATCTGCGGCATCATCGATGTCGTCGTGCGCAACCTCATGGGCGTTCCGTTCTCCGAGCTGCTCATCAAGCTGCTCTCCCCGCTCTTCACTGCAGCAGAGACCTACCCCGGACTCATCCTTATTCAGGCAGCCACCGCGTTCTTCTGGTTCATCGGCGTCCACGGCCCCTCGATCGTCCAGCCGGGCATCGACCCCATCCGTCTTGCTAACCAGGCCGAGAACCTGCAGGTTCTGCTGGCCGGTGGTCACCCCGCCCACTCCCTCACCTTCAACATGTCGCTCGTGGGTGAGTTCGGCGGCACCGGCGCCACGTTCATCGTGCCACTTCTGCTGATTCTCTTTATGAAGTCCAAGCAGCTCAAAGCCGTCGGCAAGGCCTCGATCGTTCCTGTTGCCTTCGCCGTCAACGAACCGCTGCTCTTTGGCGCGCCGATGATCCTTAACCCCTACATGCTCATCCCCTTTGTTGCCGCCGGCTGCGTCAACGTAAGTATTGCCAAGTTCTTTATCGACAACGTGGGCATGAACGGCTTCTCCTTCGTGGTGCCTTGGGCTACCCCTGCCCCCATCGGCATCTTCATCACCACGAACTTCCAGCTTATCGCCCTGGTATTTGTCGCGATCATCATCTTGCTGGACGCCATCATCTACCTGCCGTTCTTGAAGGCATACGATAAGCTGCTCTGCGACCAGGAGGCCGAGCGCGCCGCCGAGCTGGGTCTCGAGTCCGATGGTGCTGCCACCATCACCGCCAGCACCTCTGCGCCCGCTGTCGAGCAGACCGCCGCTTCCGTCGAGCCGACCGCCGCTGCCGCCGACAGCAAGTCTGTCGCCGATCAGCCCGAGCCCGCCTTCGACGCATCCGCTAAGAAGGATGTCGATGGCCTGAAGGTCCTCGTCCTGTGCGCCGGCGCCGGCACCTCTGCCATGCTCGCCAACGCCATCAAGGAAGGTGCTGCGCAGACCGGAGAGAACATCGCTTCCTCCGCAGGCGCCTATGGCCAGCACACTGCCATCATGGATCAGTACGACGTCATCGTGCTCGCCCCGCAGGTTCGTAGCTACTACAACGACATGAAGGCCGACACCGATCGTCTGGGCATTAAGCTGCTCGCTCCCCGCGGTAAGGAATATATCGACCTTACTCGCGACCCCGCTGGCGCCATCAAGTGGCTCCGCGAGAACCTCGACTAGTTCCTCCCTCTGTTGGTGCCCGGATCCCCAGTTCGGGCACCTCCCCCTATTCGTATCCCACAGAAAGGATGACTCATGACCAACCCCATGCAGTTCCCCGACGGCTTTGTGTTTGGCGGCGCCACCGCTGCTTACCAGGTTGAGGGCGAGACCCGCACGCACGGCAAGGGCAAAGTGCCCTGGGACGATTTCCTGGCAGCCCAGGGTCGCTTCTCCCCCGATCCCGCAAGCGACTTCTACAACAAGTACCCGGTCGATATCGACCTGTGCCAGCGTTTCGGCATCAACGGTATTCGCGTCTCTATCGCTTGGAGCCGCATCTTCCCCAGTGGCACCGGCGAGATTAACCCCGAGGGCGTCGCTTTCTATCACGAGCTTTTCGCCACCTGCAACAAAGCTGGCGTTATCCCCTATGTCACGCTCGATCACTTCGATACGCCCGAGGCCTTTTACCAGAACGGCGGCGAGGGTTTCCTGACGCGCACGACGATTGACGCCTTTGTCGAGTACGCCAAGTTCTGCTTTGCCGAGTTCACCGAGGTCAAGCACTGGTTCACGTTTAACGAGATCCCCGCGACCGCCGAGGGCAGCTTTATCGTCGGCAACTGGCCGCACGGCGAGAAGTATCGCCTGGACAAGGCTTTCCAGCTCATGCACAACATGATGGTGGCCCACGCCAAGGCTGTCGTCGCCTTCCATGAGGGCGGCTTTGAGGGCGAGATCGGCATTGTCCAGAACCTGGAGCCCAAGTATCCCCTCGATCCCAACAACGCCGCCGACTGCGAGGCAGCTCGCATGGCCGACGTCATCAACAACCGCTGGGTACTCGACGCCACCTTCCGCGGCCACTATGCAGCCGACACCATGGAAGCCGCAACCAAGCTGGCCCATATCGCCGGCGGCGAGCTCGACGTCCGCGACGAGGACATCGCCGCGCTGACCGCCGCGCTCCCCTACAACGATTGCCTGGGCGTCAACACCTACAAGTGCCAGTTCCTGCGTGCTGCCGAGGGCGAAAACGACATCAACCACAATGGCACCGGCGACAAGGGCTCCTCGCGCTGGTTCCTCAAGGGCGTGGGCGAGTCATGCGTGCGCGAAGGCGTACCCACCACCGATTGGGACTGGATCATCTATCCCGAGGGCCTCTACGACCTGCTACTCCGCATTAAGAACGATTACCCCAACTACAAGAAGATCTACATCACCGAGAACGGCATGGGCTATAAGGACGACTTCGAGGATGGCTTTATCGACGACGCCCCTCGTATCGACTACATGCGTCAGCATCTCGCGTGGATCCTCAAGGCAATCGACGGCGGCGTGAACGTCGACGGTTACTTTGTGTGGTCGCTGCAGGACCAGTTCTCCTGGACCAACGGCTATAACAAGCGCTATGGCCTGTTCTACATCGACTTTGAGACCCAGAAGCGCTATCCCAAGGCGAGCGCGTACTGGTACAAGAACGTCGCGGAGACCGGCCTGCTTATGGCCTAACTTTTGCCGCATACCCATTACAGTCTGAAATAGGCCATCGATAAATTTCGATGGCGAGCATTCGGCGC
>URVZ01000041.1 GCA_900551365.1 uncultured Collinsella sp. | reverse complement strand
CTCGGGCATGCGCGCGGTATCCATCTGGGGCACGCCCTCGAGCTTATAGGGAATGCCCAGTTGCTCGTACTTGACGACACCCATCGTGTGATACGGCAGCATTTCCAGGCCCACCACGTTGTGCCATGGAGCGATGAGGCGACCGAGCTTCTCGCACTCCTCCGCCGTGTCGGTAATGCCCGGCACAACCACGTGGCGGATAACGACCTTGATCTTGCGACGTGCAAGCTCATCGCCAAACGCCAGAATGCGTGCGGGATCGCACCCAGTCAGCTTTTTATGCTCGACCGGGTCGGCATGCTTAATATCGAGCAGTACCATGTCGGTCTCGTTGAGCACGGCATCGAACTTCTCGGGATGCTGAGGGTCGAAGGCGTAGCCACAGCTATCCAGGCAGGTATGCACACGACCATCGGGGTTGTTGTGCATTGCACGGAACAGGTCGGCCAAAAACTCGGGCTGCAGAAGCGGCTCGCCGCCCGAAACGGTAATGCCACCGCTGCGGTAAAACTCATGGTTGCTCTGGAACTCGTCCATCAGATGCTCGACGGTCACCATGGTGCCGCCGTTAACCGACCAGGTATCGGGATTGTGGCAATACGCGCAGCGCATGGGACAGCCTTGGACAAACACTACGAAGCGGATGCCGGGACCGTCAACCGTACCCATCGTCTCGATCGAATGTACGCGGCCCAGGGCAAACGCGGAGTCCTCGGGACGAGCGTCCACACCCTCGAGCGTCATCTCAGCCATTCCCGCTACCTTGCCTCTCATTGGTTTTAGTTACATAAATGCCAGAGCCATTCTAGCCCATACATATGATGGCGAAACGGTTTAGAGGTCAATTAGGTCGTCCTATTTGACTCCACGCAAAAGCGGCGGGAGGGTTATCGCAACCCGCCCACCGCCGAGGCAATAGAAATCGATAGACTCCAGGCCTTACGCCTTAAGCGTGAGCACCGCGCCGAAGGCGGTCGGGCCGCAATGGCTCGAGATGACGCCGCCGACCTGAGTCCAGGTAATGTCCTTAAAGCCAAGATCGTGTGCATAGACTTCCATGTCGTCGCGCAGCTCCTCGGAAAGACCTACCGAATACGCCAGGCCAATGTGCGAGTAGTCAATCTCGCCCTTGGCAACCATGTGATCAATAAAGGCGCGGGCGCACTTGAGCATAGAGCCGCGGAACTTCTTGGTTGCCACGAACTTGCCGCCCGTTACCTCAATGCAGGGCTTAATCTTGAGCAGATGGGCGCCCAGGAACGCGACGTTGGACAAGCGACCGCCCGCCTTAAGGAAGGCAAGGTCCGTAGGAACAAAGCCCAACAGCACGCGGTCCATGACGGAGTTCGCGAAGGCGAAGATCTCGTCGACGGTGGCATCGGGGTGAGCCTCGATGTATTTGGCGGTCTCGACGACAACAAGCGACTGGCCTACCGAGACAAAGCGCGTGTCCATGGAGAACACGTAGTCGCGCCCCTGGGCCGCAATCTTTGAGGACTGATGCGAACAGGTCGTGGCCTCGGAATATGCAAGATGCAAAATAGTCGCGTCGGGCTGCTCAGCGTGAATGCGGTCGTACACGTGAGCAAAATCCGCAGGCGCGCAGCCACTGGTCTTGGGCATCACGCCAAACTCATTGCAGCGCGAATAAATCTCGAGCGGATCGATCGAGCCGTCCTCGACGGTCTCGTCACCAATCGTGACATGCATGGGCACGCGCACGATGCCGTAGCGCTCGCAGAGCTCCGGCGTCACATCCGACCCAGACTCGACCACGATTACATACTTGCCCATTATTATCACGACCCATCTCGACATTGGCTTTTTAATATGTGACACACGCCCGCCGTCCTGCTACAGAACGACCCCCAAGCGCCAAAGAGACGCCTCCCTTTGCACATAACAAAGGACAGCGTCTCCCTGGAAAACTCCGTGCTTATCTGAGATTCTACACGGTTTATTAAGGAGTGTTACTTATTCCGCAAACGGTAGCTATACGCGATGAACGGTAGTTCGCTGCAGCAACTGCGACACATTCCGCCCAGCAAGTCCAATCGCGCTCCACACACGGTTAATGCGCGAGGCGGTAGAAATCCATCGACGCCGCACCCTCGGCATGCAACCCCATCGCCGGAACCGCCGGCGAATAGGTACGGCTCGTAAGTGCCGCCTCGCCGCCATTTGCAAAAATCTCGACCATCGTAGTGTCCGAAAGCACGCGCAGGTCGCGAAGCTCGCTGAGCTCGATCGACCTCTGGTCGCGCCCATAGCCTTCGTCACCCATGTCGAGGGTAAGCATCCCGTCTGCATAGCGCACAAAGACACCCTTGCGGATTTCGAGCTCGATCACCTGGGCGCCCTCACAGGAAACCACAAGATCAAACAGGCGGCCCGGCTCCTCAACGGTTTCACCGCCTGTCGCGCAAACGCAGTCGCCGCGCATCCTCTCAATCTCGTGCGCCGGCTGCTGGCAGAGCTTACCATCGCGCATGCTCAGCTCTCGCGGCACCGTCAACGCGCACTGCCACCCGCGCGCCACCGTCGGGCTTTCCGCCTTCGCATCGGGGCAACCCGACCATCCGATCATCAAACGCCGACCCGCAACGTCCTCAAAGGACTGCGGGGCATAGAAATCAAAACCGGCATCAACCATCGGAGGCATGCCCTGGCCGACGATCTTAAAGCTCGGCGCCCCCCAATCGGCCTCGATGGAGAACCACACGCACTGATGCGGATTGCGGTAACGCCAGCCATCGGCGGGCACGCCCTGCGGACAGCAAACGAGAATAAGCTCGCCATCGAGCTCAAACAGATCAGGACACTCCCACATAAAGCCAAACTTCTCGCCCAGCTCAATGCGCGTCGCATAGCCCCAGTCCTCTAGATCACGCGAGGTATAGACAAGCACGCACCCGCGATCGTCTTTCGTACGAGCGCCGAGAACCATGTAGTAGATACCGTCGTGTTCAAGGATCTTGGGGTCGCGCACGTGCGTACCGATATCGTCGGGGTAATCGACCGGCCCAACAGCTATGCGCTTCTCGCCCAATTCGTCGGGGTTCTCGGCAACCACATGAATCTGGTTTTGCTCACGGCCCGTCAACACGTAGTCGTAATCATCGCGGTCAAAATGCTTGACGTTGCCGGTATAGAAGTAGTGAATCTTGCCGTCGTGTACAAAGGCAGAACCAGAATACGCTCCGCTCGAATCCAAATCGGAATCGGGGAACAGCACGGGGCCGTGATTCTCGTACGTCACAAAATCCTTTGTCGTCAGATGGTTCCAAAGCACTGGACCGCCATGCGCAGCATCGAACGGATCGTATTGATGATAGATGTGATACGTATCACCGATCTGCACCAAACCGTTGGGGTCGTTGAGCCAGCCAAGCTCAGGCTCCACATGGAACAGGAGCCTATCGGGGTCGGACGCGATGCGACCCGCCGTCTCATCCTGTCCGGCACGCCACTGCTCATAGTCCGCGCGTGTCACCTTATTTTTTTGATTAAACATCGCCGTTGACTTTCTCGTCTATGGGGAAGGACGCTCGACTCACACGAGTCGAACGCCCTTCCCCAAATGGACTTATCCTCAGATTACGCTGAACGGCTCAACTAGAAGCTAACGTCGAAGCCAGCGCCAGCGCCCTCTTCATCGGTGGTCGGCACGCCCTTTGCCTTGTTGTAGGCAAAGATCAAGACGATCGGCACGATAAAGGCGATGAGATTGCCAGCCACATACCACACGAGCGTCTCGGGCGTAACGATGAGCAGGCCAAGCACGCCGGTCAGACCCTGACCGATGGCGCGCACCTCAAAGAGCTTCACGAAGGCACCGCCGCAGCCTGCACCGATGCAAGCGCAGATGAACGGGATGATCGAGTAGCGCATGTTTGCAGCAAAGATTGCGGGCTCGGAGATACCGACCAGCGTCGGGATAAAGGACGACATGCAGATGTTGCGCTCTTTGGAATGCTTCTTGTGAATGAGGTACATGCCGATGGCGCCGCCGCCCTGGGCGATGATGGAAACCGACCAGATTGCCTGGATGTAGTTGAAGCCAGTCGTGGCAACGAGGTTTGCCTCGATACCCTGGATGAACTGATGCGTACCGGTAACGACGAGCGGCTGCAGGAATGCGGCAAAGACAAAGGCACCGAAGACGCCCATCCTGTTGTACAGGATATCGATTACGCCGGCGAGGACGTCGCCGATCAGGTTGCCGAGCGGGCCGAACACGGTGAACAGGGCGACGTTAGCAAGAATCAGGGTAACGGTCGGGACAAAGACGAACGAAACGACCTCGGGGATGTACTTCTGGGCAATCTTTTCGACCTTGGCCATAAACCAGGCAGTCAGGATTGCAGGGAACACGCCGCCCTGGAAAGCAACCATGGGAATGGAGAGCGGACCGAAGTTCCAGTACTCAGCACCCGTCGGGTCCATAACGAACGTGTTACGGTTCATAAGGCTCGGGTGAACCATGACGATACCGACGAGGATGCCCAGAATCGGGTTACCGCCAAAACGCTTCACCGCGCTGTACATAACCAGGACAGGCAGGTAGTCAAACGTGGTGGCGATAATGGCAAAGAAGCTTGCGAGGTTCTTGAGGAACTCGCTGTGATCGGCGAGGCTGCCCTCCATGCCAAAGAGGCCGTTGGCAACAATCAGCGACTTAAGGCCGATGATGATAGCAGCGCCGACGAAAGCGGGAATGATGGGGATAAAGATGTCCGAGAATACCTTGAGGACCGAGAAGAACTTGCCCTTCTTGTCCGCCTCGGCGCCCTTGACCTCGGAAGCGCTGATCTCCTTAACGCCCGTCAGAGCCATAAACTCATCGTAAACCTTGTTGACGGTACCGGTACCGAAGATGATCATGAGCTGGCCGCTGTTGTACAGCACGCCCTTGACGCCATCGATGTTCTCGAGCTCGGCCTTGTTGTACTTGCTCGTATCCTTGAGCACCAGACGCAGACGCGTAACGCAATGCGTGGCGCCCTCGATGTTCTCCAGACCGCCGACGTTATCGACGACTTGCTGAGACACTACTTTGTAGTCCATGTTCCTCTCCATTCCCTTACGAAATCATAAAACGTTTTGATGCCATTACAGAGACGCGATCGTTGCATTTGCGCACTTGAGCGTACCGTCGGTGACCGTCAGTGCCACACCCTGGCCCTGCTTATTGCAGAAGCGCGCGTTAAGCGCAACATCATCGACAAAGATGGTCGCGATATCGTCGTCAACGACCAGGCGCACATGATGAATGCCCTCGCCCTTAAAGAACAACGGACGCTCGAGGCCCATGTTGTTGACCTGGAACCACGGATACTGGGGGGCCGCCGTAAACTCGAGCTTGCCCTCACGCAGGTTGGCGCGGAACTCATAGGCAAGACCGGACTCGGCGTCCTCGGCAAGCTTCACCGAGAAGCCGGCAGCGTCACCGGCGAGCTCGATGTCGGCATCGAGCATATAGGTGGAACCGGCATCCGCGGCGAGCACCTGCTCGACCTTGCCCGACTCGCAGGAGAGCTCAAAGGCCTCGACTGCCTTAGCCTCGCCAAAGGCGCCAAGCATGCTGTCAGGGAGCTTGGTGCCGAGCGTTCCGTCGGCACGCTGAACGATCTCGAGAGGCATAAAGGTGCCACCCCACAGGTAAGAGCTGGGGTCGCCGCCCTCGTCACGCGTAGGAACCCAACCAAAGAGAACGCGGCGCTCGCCATCAAATGCGGTACGCGCGGCATAGTACGCGCGGCCATCGAAGGAATCGTCCGCAGGAGTGATCCAAGGACCGTTGATAGAGCGAGACATGCGGTAACGGGTCTTGTTGCCATCACTGTACTCGGAGAACACCAGATACCACCAGTCGCCCATCTTAAAGAGATCAGGCATTTCGAACATGGTGTACAGGCCCGGATTCCACCAGTCGCCCTGGAACTCCCAGGTATCCAGGTCCTTGGAGGTGAACTTGACCAGACGACCGGTCATCAGACGCTTGTCCTCGCCCACACGCGTGCCGAGGATGAGCATGTACTCTTCGTTCTCCTCATCCCAAAGCACAAAGGGATCGCGCCAGTTGCGGTCATCGTAACCCTCCTGGGGCGGAAGCAGCGTCTCGGCGATGTTCTTCTCCCACTTGACGGCGTCGTCACTCGTTGCGTGAAGAAGAACCTGCTTCATCAAGCGTGCCTTGACCTTATCGCGATTGCAACCAGTGTAGAGCGCATGGTACTTGTCGCCCACCTTAAACACCGTGCCGGCATAAACATACTGGTCGACTTCCTCGTCGCCGCCACGCTCAAGGCTCTCGCCAAAGTCTTTGTAATTGACGAAGTCCTTGGTTGTCGCGAGTGCCCAGCCAAACGGCTCTCCGAAAGGTCCGGGGTTTCGCGTGTCACGCTGATGATAGAGATAGAACGTGCCGTCCTCGCCGTACGGCATGATGTCGCCTACCCAAATTCCCTCAGGCTGGTAATACACCTTGTGCATCCGAGACTTCCTTTCTCACGAGATACTAACTCGGTACAACTGCAAGATATGTCAATCGTTTTCATATGTCAAACGTTTTCATACCAATACGTCTTTTTGCAGTTCCAGTCGTCGGCAAACGGTTGACATATGCCGGCGAACGGTCATCAGAGGTGTTTGAGGAATTCTTTTGGCACGGGATGAACTACGCGGTTTTACCCTCAATGAGTTCAACGGGGAGCTTGATATTCGATTCGGGCTTTTCGCCGTTAATAAGAGCAATGATGGATTGCGCCGCGAGCTCTCCGATGCGATCGATATCTTGGCGTACGGTTGTTAAGTCAGGCATAAACGTCATAGTGCGGCGGGCACCATCCGCGCCCACGACCTTAATATCGCCCGGAGCGCTCAAGCCGCGCTGCTTCATCACGTTAAGACAGATAGCCGCCATCGTGTCGTCTCCCGCAAAGATGCCGTCAATATCGGGGTTCTCATCGAGGATCTTCGCAACGACCGCGCTCTTTTCGTCGTCGGGCTTAACGAACTCGACCTCACGGACAAGCGCGGGCAAACCGGCCTGCTCAACAACATCGAGGTAGGCATCGGTACGCTTATTGGCAGGCATGCGCATGCGGCTATTGCTGCGCAGGCACAGGATGCGTGAACATCCGTCATCGATCAGGCGACGCGTGGCAAGTTCGCCGATGCTATAGCTGTCGCTCGCAATCTGAACAGAGGCTTCGCCAAGGTCGCAGTCGATACCAACCAGACTCAAGCCCATCTCGGCATACGCCTCGGCACCGATATTAAGCGAGTTGACGATGACGCCATCAACCATATTGCGTCGAAGCATGTCGATATAAGAGCGCTCAAGCTCGGGTCGATTGGCGCTATTGCACAGCAGCATCTTAAAACCGTTTTCGGCCAGGGTATGCTCAATGACTTGAACCACTTGGGCATGAAACGGACTGCTGACATAGGGGACGATCATACCGATAAGATTCAGGCGACCGTTGAGCATGGCACGGGCGATATCGTTGGGCGTATAGTTGATGCGCTTCATCGCGGCATGGACCTTATCGCGGGTCTCTTGGCTAATATAGCCGCGATTATTAAGCACGCGAGATACCGTAGTAGGCGAAACCCCCGCCACCGCCGCAACTTCCTTGATGCCAGGCTTAGCCGTATCCTTAGAACGAGCACTCTCGCGAGCCATAGCACCCTCCCCCATCAACATGTCATACGTTTACATACGAACAAAGCATACCCCAACAAGAGCGGGAAGACGGTAACAGTACAAGTAAGTAAACGACTCATCCAAATAATTAGGAGAGTTCCGCCTAAAGGGTGACTCCAAAGGACCCCACATGGCCGGTTTTGGGTTATTTTCCAAAACATCCCGCAGGACGCAAAGAGGCTCCGCCGCGCAACGCGCGCAGCGGAGCCTCTTTGCATGTCCGAGGACGTTTTGGGAAATAACCCAAAACCGGCCCGGCGATCCTGCGGGAGTTAAACCCCTTTAGAACTTGTCGTGGAAGGTACGCGAAATGACCTCGTCCTGCTGCTCCTTGGTGAGCGTGTGGAAGTTCACGGCATAGCCGGAAACGCGGATGGTCAGCTGCGGGTACTTCTCGGGGTGAGCCTGAGCGTCGAGCAGCGTCTCACGGTTGAAAACGTTGATGTTCAGGTGGTGGCCACCCTTCTCGGCGTAAGCGTCGAGCATGTGGACCAGGTTATCGGCCTGAGTCTCGGAAACTTCAGAAACCTTCATAATGTGTCTCCTTCGATTAATAGGCGCCGGCCGAAACCGGCGCGCTAATCAGTAATCGTTATTGTTAGTATAGCACTAACAATAGTTACTCGCCCAGCTGATCAAGGTCGATATCGCCAAAGAACACCTGGTCCTCCTTGCCGAGCGCACTCGGGATGATGGAGAAGGTGTTGGAGATGCCGTCCTGAGCATCGCGGAACGGGAGCTTGGAAACCGAAGACAGCGAAGCGATGGCGCCGTGGCTATCGCGCTTGTGCATGGGGTTAGCACCCGGGGCGAACGGCTGGCCAGCCTTGCGGCCGTCGGGCGTGGAGCCGGTCTTCTTACCGTACACGACGTTGGAGGTAATGGTCAGAACCGAGGTCGTGGGCACGGAGTTGCGGTAGGTGTCGTTCATGCGGATGTACTCCATGAACTGGTGCACAACGTCGTGAGCGATCTGGTCGACGCGGTCGTCGTCGTTACCGTACTTGGGGAACTCGCCCTCGGTCTCGAAGTCGACGATGATGCCGTTCTCGTCACGGACGGGGTGGACCTTGGCGTACTTGATGGCGGACAGGGAGTCAGCCACGACGGAAAGGCCAGCGATGCCCGTAGCGAACCAGCGGTGCACGTGCTTGTCGTGCAGAGCCATCTGGATGCGCTCGTAGCAGTACTTGTCGTGCATGTAGTGAATGATGTTCAGCGAGTTGACGTACACGCCAGCGAGCCACTTCATCATGTCGTTGTACTTGGCCACAACGTCGTCGTAATCGAGCGTATCGCCCTCGACGGCGCGATACTTGGGGCCGACCTGCTTCTTGGAGACCTCGTCAACACCGCCGTTGAGTGCATACAGCAGGCACTTGGCCAGGTTGGCGCGGGCGCCGAAGAACTGCATCTCCTTGCCGATGCGCATGGAGGACACGCAGCAGGCGATGCCGTAGTCGTCGCCGTGGTAAACGCGCATGAGGTCGTCGTTCTCGTACTGGATCGAGGAGCTGGCGACAGAAGTCTTGGCGCAGAACTTCTTGAAGTTCTCGGGCAGACGGGTCGACCACAGAACGGTCATGTTGGGCTCGGGGCTGGTGCCCATGTTCTCGAGCGTGTGCAGGTAGCGGTAGCTCATCTTGGTAACGAGCGTACGGCCGTCGACACCCATGCCGCCGATGGACTCGGTGACCCACTGCGGATCGCCGGTGAACAGGGCCTGGTACTCGGGGGTACGGGCAAACTTGACCATGCGGAGCTTCATGATGAAGTGATCCACGAACTCCTGGATCTGCTCCTCGGTGAAGGTACCGTTGGCAAGGTCGCGCTCAGCGTAGATGTCGATGAACGTAGAGGTACGGCCGATGGACATAGCGGCGCCGTTCTGCTCCTTGACGGCAGCGAGGTAGGCGAAGTACATCCACTGGATGGCCTCCTGCGTGTTGGTAGCAGGGTTGGAAATGTCGAAACCATAGGTCTCGGCCATCATCTTGAGCTCGCCGAGGGCGCGGATCTGCTCCTGCAGCTCCTCACGGTCGCGGATGTTGTCGGCGGTCATGACCGTCGGAGTGGAAGCCTTCTGGGCCTCCTTGTCCTTGATCAGGTAGTCGACGCCGTACAGGGCAACACGACGGTAGTCGCCGATGATGCGGCCGCGGCCATAGCCATCGGGCAGACCGGTGATGATGTGAGCCGAGCGGCAAGCACGCATCTCGGGGGTGTAAACATCGAAGACGCCGGCGTTGTGGGTCTTGCGCTCAAAGGTGTAGCGCTCAACAACGTTCTCGTCGACCTTGTAGCCGTGCTGGCTGGCAGCCTGGCAAGCGATGCGGATACCGCCGTTGACGTGCAGCGCGCGCTTGAGCGGCTTGTCGGTCTGGAGGCCGACGATGGTCTCCTTCTCGCGGTGGGCGTTATCGATGTAGCCAGCGGGGTGGCTCACGATACCCGTAACGGTCTTGGTGTCCATATCGAGGACACCACCCTGCTCGCGCTCCTTAAGCAGCAGGTCGAGAACCTCGCCCCACAGCTCCTTGGTACGCTCGGTCGGGCCGGCGAGGAACGACTCGTCGCCCTCGTAGGGGGTGTAGTTCTTCTGGATGAAGTCTCGGACGTCAACCTCTCCCGTCCAAATGCCTTCCTTGAAGCCTTCCCATGCCTCCTGCATTGTGTAACCACGCTCCTAGTTACGTGTAATGCGGCGCTCTCTCACACCGCTACTTATTGAATTCTTGAATTATCGGCTTGCACTACCGGCTTCTTCCGTTCTTCACCACACGTTGGTACAGGGAAAAACGTTTGTCCACCTTGGAACTGCAACCCAAAACCCAAGATTTCACCCGTTTGAGAAGGATAACATAGCGACCCTCTCCATCTGGGCTGTTATATGTTTCTTTTTTTATATCATAAGGACGTTTTTTACAAACCCGCAGGAAATGCGAGTGCAAACAACTACCGTTCACCGATTTGTATGGTATTTTTCCTTGCCTTTGTACGACGTTCGCTCTAGCTGTTATGCCAGCTTTAGCAGGGTAAAGTGTCCTAGAGACCCTACAGAAACTGCAGGGCAGCCACGGAATCCCCCGTGGCCGCCCTGTGGCATGGCTAGTTTTTAGCTTTGATTGCCGCTTGGCATTAGGCGGCTGCGGCGGCCTTGTCGGCCGTTGCCTTGCTATCGCCGTTGCCCTGGCCCTCAAAATGCTTGTAGCACCAGCTGGTGACCAGCGGGGTCAAAATAGCCGTAACGATTGCGCAGGCAGCAACCTGTGCCGTAGCCGTCGCGAGCACCGCACCGCCGTACATGGCCCCGTTGACGCTTGCCATGGCAGCAGGCGTGGCCACATTGGCTCCGGCGCAGCTCGAAATGGCCGCACCTGCGACACCCGTACCACCCGTGAGCTTATCGACCGCGATGACGGGAATTGCAAAGATCACCGAGCAGATCACGCCGAGCAGGATGCCGGGAAGACCGCCGTTGATAAGCTGGCCAAAAGTCATGGTCGAGCCCATGGCAAAGAAGACGAGCACGATGATGGCGGAAAGTGCCGGTGCCATCATCTTCTTAAAGCTGGGGAACAGGTTACCCAGAATAATGCCGACGACGATCGGCAGAATGGCGCCCACGAGCGACCAGCCGATCGGGGCCTGGCCGGCAGCGCCGAGCACGATCATCGTGACCGGAGGGCCGACAACCAGCGTGGTGATGGCGACAGCGCCACGCTCAGCCTCGTTGCCCATGGTACCCATCAGCCCAGCGTACATAGCGTTGTTGGCGCCGGTGCAAGCCGCCAGCATCACCATGGCAGAGATGCCAAACAGGTTGTCGTTGAACACATAAAGGACGAGCAGCGACATGGCAACGACCACGATCTGCTTGACGGCGATGATGATGGCGCCGCGGGCAGCGGCGGCAGGAGCGCTCTTAAACGAAATCGTCGTACCGACGATGAGCAAAAAAGCGCCCACGAGCGGGCCAGCGCCCTGCTGGGTCATGCCAAGCGTAAAGCTGCCGAGCGTTTTGAACAGGTCGGGGAATAGCGTGTTGAGCAGACAGCCCAACAGAAGCGGCACCAAGATATTGGCGCCCGGGATGGAGGACATCTTAAAGAACGGCTCCTTTGCCGCCGGCGCCTCCACCGCAGTCGATTCACTCATATATATCTCCTTTGGATGCATGCGAATCGTAGCCGCATGCGCCTATATCAGAAAGAAGGCGACGGTCCCGAGTCGCAGGAGCCGTCGCCGAATAATCGTCGCGGAGTATTACCCGTCCAGAACGATGCCACCGTCGCAGTCACCGATCTCGCCGTTCACGAAGCTGGCGAGGTCGGAAGCGAAGAACAGCACCATCTGCGCAGGCTCGCTGGCCTGGGCGGCGCGGCCCAGAGGAATACCGTTGATGATGCGCTGAGAGTTCTCGTCAGAGAGAATCGAGGTCATATCAGTAAGGGTGAGCGACGGGCACACGGCGTTGCAGCGAACGCCAAACTTGCCGCCTTCCTTGGCGACTGCCTTGGTCAGGCCGTTGACACCGGCCTTAGAGCTCGCGTAGGCCGCGGTGCCGAGCAGGCCGCCACCGATCTTGCCAGCGACAGAGCTCACGTTGACGATAGTGCCGGCATGGGCCGCCTTAAAGTGCGGGTACACGGCGTTCATCATGGTAAAGGTGCCGTTGAGGTTGATGTCGATGGTGCGACGCCACTCGGTGTCATCGATCTCGTCGAACTTCTTGGTGCTGATGACGCCAGCGCAGTTGATCAGGATGTTGGTTTGCGGCAGGTCCGTAAAAATCTGCTCGACAGTCTCGCGCGCCTTGGGTGCATCGGCGACATCGAGCTGATAGAACTTGTTGCCCTCGCCAAGCTCGGCCACCGCGGCCTCGCCCTTAGCAGCGTTCCTTGCGATGAGCGCGACATGTCCGCCGCCCGCGACGATGCCCTTGGCGATCTCGAGGCCAATGCCCTGAGTGCCGCCCGTGACAATCGCGGTCTTGCCCGTGAAGTCAAATGCCATGACTCCATCCCCCTTTATATAAGGTGTCTCCTCGCGGGAAGTTGGAGCATCGCACGTGGCGATTATATGAGTCCCAGTCGTCATGGTGGTGACAACCCCTCGCCTAACCGCGTGCATAATAGTTCTTTGAAACGCTACAATTATTGAATTATTTTAATTCTTTATACGCTCTTTATATTACCTAGCAACCAGGTATTTTTTTTGGGACATGCCCAGAGATCTACCCCTAACTTTGCTGATACCGACGGTGTACGGAGGTCGCCTAAAGATTGTTTTCTAGGCATGACCCAAAAATCTACCGTATAGGGTGCGCGTGCAAGGGTATCATCTTTCACCGGAAATAGTTTCTAGTGTTAGGGGTTTTCGATGGAAGATACCGATTTCCATGAGCTTGGGCGTCAGCTCTTAACTGAGTTTGGCAGCATGCATCAGCGAATTTCGCGCTTTGCGGACAAAGCTCTCGGCGGCGAGATGGCCGTCATGCGCGCCCTCATGCGCGCCGGCGGCTCACTCACACCGAGCGAACTCGCCGATCGTGCCTGGGTTTCGAGCGCCCGTATCGCCAATATCCTGCGCGCCCTCGAGGCCAAGGGTTGGGTCGAGCGCGAGCACTCAAAGACCGACCGTCGTCGCGTACACGTCACGGTGACCGACAAGGGATTCCAGGTCATCGAAATCAAACGCCGGGAATTCGAGGACCGCACCGCGGCCTTCCTCGAGCAGCTCGGCGAAACAGATACCCAAGAGATGGTGCGCCTTCTAAGACGTGCCAACGAAATTATCGACCGCAATCAAGAAAGGAGAGATGCCGAGTGAGGATTCTCAAGCTCTTTAAAAAGCATATCCTGGCACTACTCGCAGCTATCGTACTCATCGTAATCAGCTGCAACGCCGATCTGGCGCTGCCTACCTATATGAGCGACATCGTCGACGTGGGCGTGCAGCAAGGCGGTATTGCCTCGCCCGTGCCCGACACCATTCGCGCCGAATCGCTCGACGACCTCGAACTCTTTATGAGCGCCAAGGACGCCAAGGCTGTGGAGGCCGTGTTTAGCAAGGCTGGCAAAAACGGCATTCGAGCGTACAAGGGCACCGAGGAAGAGCGTGCCGATGGAGGCAAGATTGCCGACATTATGAGCCTGCCCGAGACTGTCGTACTTTCGTTCAACCAGGGCATTGACGCCGACTCCATGGGCGACATGACCGGCACGTCCGGCGAAAAAGACAGCGACGCCGCCCAGGCCATGCCCACCCCCGAGCAGATGGCGGCGATGACGCCCGAGCAGCTCGCCGAGATGCAGCAGAAGGCCGCAGCGGCGCAGAACATGCAAAAACAGATTGATGCCGACGGTGGCAAGATCACCATGAAGAGCCTGCGTCTAGGCGTTGAAGGCGGCCTAATCGACCAGGGCAAGCTCGTCGAGGGCGCCAACGATATGGCGGACAAAATGGGCTCCATGTCGGGCTCCATCGTGACCCAACGCGCCGTGAGCTATGTGCAAGACGAGTACAAGGCGCAGGGCATCGACCCCGCCGACGTGCAGAACGCCTACCTGGGCCGCATGGCGACCACGATGTTTGGTCTGTGCCTAATCTCGCTCGTCGCCACCATCCTGACCGGTGCCGTGGCTTCGCGCACCGCCTGCTCCATCGCCCGCGACCTGCGCCGCGAGACCTTCAACAAGGTTATGCACTTCTCGCCGGCCGAAGTGGGCAAGTTTAGCCAGGCCTCGCTCATCACCCGCTGCACCAACGACATTCAGCAGATCCAGATGGCCGCAACCCTGTTTATCCGCATGTGCCTGATGGCCCCCGTCATGGGCATCGTCGCCGTTATGCGCGTCCTGGCCAACCACACCGGCCTGGAGTGGACCATCGCCGTGGCCATCATCGCGGTTTCGGCCGTTGTCGGCGTGCTCATGGGCCTCACCATGCCCAAGTTCAAAAAGATGCAGAGCTTTGTGGACCGCGTGAACCTTACCGCCCGCGAGCTGCTCGACGGCCTTATGCCCATCCGCTCGTTCAACCGCGAGGAGCATGAGCTCGAGCGTTTTGACAAGGCTTCGCTCGACCTGATGACCACGCAGCTCTACACCAACCGAGCCATGAGCTTTATGATGCCGCTCATGATGCTCGTCATGAACTGCATCACCGTGCTTATCGTCTGGTTTGGCGCGCAGGGCGTGTCCGACGGCGTGATGCAGGTCGGCAACATGATGGCGTTCATCTCCTACACTATGCAGATCGTCATGGCGTTTATGATCCTCACCATGGTTTCGGTCATCCTGCCCCGTGCCGAGGTCGCAGCCGAGCGCGTAGATGAGGTCATCACCTGCCCCACGAGCATCAACGACCCTGCCTCGCCCAAACTGCCCGCGGCCAGCGCGCCGCGCGGTGAGCTCACCTTCCGCGACGTGAGCTTCCAGTATCCCGATGCCCGTGCCGACGTCATCAGCGGCGTGAACTTCACCACGCATGCCGGTCAGATGCTCGGCATCATTGGCTCCACGGGCTCGGGCAAGTCCACGCTCGTACAGCTGATTCCACGCTTGTACGACGTCACGGGCGGCAGCATTTCGCTCGACGGCATCGACGTGCGCGACATGA
>URVZ01000040.1 GCA_900551365.1 uncultured Collinsella sp. | reverse complement strand
CGATTCGGTCGCACGGAGAGCATTTCCCAGTTGACAAAACTATAGGAACACCCCCTGTCGGCCGCATGCGAATCCCTCCACGGGTTCGCATGCGGCCTTTTTTGTTTTTGGCCGGGCCTGAGCGGGCCACTTGTCTCGATCTGTAACATCTAGCAGGGATTTTCGGTCTTAAATGTTACAGATTTAGATGAACGGGGTCGCTCGGGTCGAAAGATCTAAATCTGTAACACTAAGCCCGGTTTTGGCCGCCTATCTGTTACAGATCGAGACAGACGCGCAAGCCAATCCGCTTAATCTCAATCTGTAACATCTAGACGACTATTTCACCCCTATCCGTTACAGATTTAGACAAACGGAATCGGCCAGGCAGAAAATCTCGATCTGTAACATCTAGATGAGCTTTTCTCCCCTAACTGTTACAGATCGAGACAATCGGATGGTGGGATCCAAACTATCCAATCAGCTATGAAGCGCAGCCTCAAGTTTTCGGTATCACGAACGGGCTTTCGGTATCATTTGGTGCCGACATGACACCGAAAGCCCGTTCGGCTATGCGAGAGAATCCGGTGCGCCAGTTCGGCCAAACCACAAGCCCACAAACTTCGTTTGCCCGCAGAACGTCACCGCATCCACGTTTGCGCGTCATATCGCGTCACTTTGACACGTAAAATGACACGCAAATTTTTTCGTGTCATAATTTTGACGCGTAAAATGACGTGTAAAATTTTACGTGTCATTTTTCACGTCAAATTGAAGCGAAACGGAGCAAAACGATGCGAGAATCCAAAGATCTTGAATTCAAGGAATGCGTCACCAATTCGTTCCTTAAAACCGTCTCCGCTTATGCAAATGGCACGGGAGGACGCGTTCTATTTGGAATTAACGACGACGGAGAAGCCGTTGGCATCGATGATCCCAAGCAGACCTGCCTGGATATCGAAAACAAGATTAACGATTCGATCATCCCCCAGCCCGATTACTCCCTAAAGATCAACGAGTCCGATGCAACCGTGGAGCTTACGGTCTTTCCCGGCAGATCAAAGCCTTACCTATACCGCTCGAAGGCATACAAGCGCAATGACACCGCGACCATACCAGTTGATACCCTAGGCCTTTCACGTCTTGTACTCGAGGGTCAAAATCTCTCCTTTGAGCAGCTCCCGGCAAACAAACAAGATTTATCTTTCACCGTTTTAGAGAATCGCCTAACAGCAAAACTTTCGCTTCAGTCATTCACAACCGATACTCTCAAAACCCTTGGCCTGCTTGATGAAACCGGAACCTACAACAACGCGGCAGAACTGCTCGCGGACGAGAATGGCTTCCCAGGTATCGACATCGCAGTGTTTGGTGAAACTATCAACCTCATTAAGCAGCGCAAAACTCTTGAGCATGCATCCGTTCTAGCGGAAATTGACGGAGCCCTTGAGCTTTTCGAAATTCAGTACTGTTACGAAGAGATCAAGGGGATGGAGCGAATCCGCAAGGAGCTCATTCCGCTCGAAGCATTCCGCGAGGCCATTACCAATGCAGTCGTTCATAGGACTTGGGATGCGCCCGCACACATCCGCATCTCGATGTTCGACGACCGCGTGGAAGTCGCTTCGCCCGGTGGCTTGCCGGCAAGCATGACCGTCGATGAATATCTATCCGACATGCTATCCGTTAGACGCAATCGTATTCTTGCCGAAGTCTTTTTGCGCCTGGGTCTTATCGAAGCCTTTGGAACGGGCATCATGCGAATTCGCGATACCTATAAGAACAGCGTCAGAAAGCCCCGGTTTCAAGTTTCGGATAACGCCATTGTGGTCACACTTCCCCTACTCATGGATAACCCTGGGCTCGAAGGCGACGAACTTACCGTATTCGGACTGCTGAGTGGAGTACACCCTCAATCGACAAGCGAGCTTGCGGCTAAAGTCACCTTTAGTCGTTCGAAGCTACTCCGCATCCTCAAAAAACTCGTTGAGACAGGCCTGGCGACAGTTGAAGGCGCCGGCAGGGGGCAGAAGTATCGTCTGCAGCGTTAGCTAGCAGATGACCTGCGTATGTTCCTCGATGGCAGCGCGATCCTCAGCAGAAACACTCGGCTCGCACACCACGGCGTCCAAATTGTCCAGGCGGCAGAAGGTGTAGAAGTCGCGCTTGCCGATCTTGCTGGAGTCGGCGATCAGATAGCGCGAGTCGGCCTTGCTAAAGGCGAGCTGCTGGATGCGGCCCTCGTCCATGTTCGACGTGGACACGTCGCCGTCCAGAATGCCGTTGGCACCGATAAAGGCCGCGTCGATCCCCAGCGCGCGCAGGGTGTCCTCGGCCGTGGGGCCCACAAAGGCGGCGGTGCGGCGACGGTACATACCGCCCACGAGACACAGGTCGCAGTCTTCGCGCGCCTCGAGCAGGTTAAACACCGAAAGCGAATTAGTCACGATGCGCAGGCGAAACGCCGGCAGCATCGAGGCCATCTGCTCCACCGTAGTGCCCGTGCCCAAAAAGATGGTCGAGCCTTCCTCGATAAGCTCCACAGCACGGCGCGCAATCTGCAGCTTTTCCTCGGCATGCTTGGTGCGCTTTTCGCTGTGTGAGTACTCATGGCGCAGCATAGCGTGGGGACGGCCCTGTGCACTGCGGGCTCCGCCGTGCACGCGCTCGATCTCGCCTAGGCTCGCAAGCTCCTCAAGGTCACGGCGGATCGTCATATCCGAGACACCTAACGCATCCGAAATCTCCTTGACCGAGACCGTTCCCTGTTCCTCGAGCAGCTGCCGAACCTTATCCTGTCGCTCCGCTTTAATCACGATGAGTCCTCGCTGTTCCACGCTCACGTCAATTCAAACAATAACGAACAAATTGTATCAGACTCGCGCGCGTCAGAAATGAACGCCCGCACAGCTCCAATCATCACTTTTTTGAGAAAAATACCCCTGCTTTAGTGGGGTGTAGTGATAATCTCGCGTGTTCGCGCTACAGTTTGTCGGAATACCTCGATGTTAGGAACCAAATGATCACTTCCGAGCTTTTCGGCACCGCGCCGTGCGGTACCCCCGTTCATCGCTACACCCTCAACGGGCCCGAGATCTGCGTTCGCATTATGGACTATGGCGCCACCGTGTTAGGCATCGATGTGCCCGACATTCCCGGCAACGTGCGCGATGTGGCGCTGGGCTTCGATAAGCTCGAGGATTACTTTGACAACCCCGCCTGCTTTGGCGCGACCATCGGACCTGTGGCCAACCGCACCGCAGGTGCCACGATCACCATCGCAGGCACGGACTGGCATATGTCGGCCAACGAAGGCGCCAACAACCTACACAGCGATCTTGAGCACGGCCTGCACAAGCGCGTGTGGGACGTTGAGCTCGACAAGGTCCACAATGCCGTGCGCATGACCACCTCGCTTGAGGATGGCGAGCTGGGCCTTCCCGGCAACCGCACCTTTACAGCCGTGTTTACCGTGACGCGTACTGGCTGCTTCCGTATCGAATATGGCTGCGAGAGCGACTGCGCCACATACGTGTCCATGACCAACCACACGTACTTTAACCTTGCCGGCCATAACGCCGGCATGGACTGCGAACACTTCTTTGTTGCCAACGCTGCCCACTACCTGCCCATTGATGACCAGAACATTCCCACCGGCGAGATCGCTCCGGTCGAGGGCACGCCGTTTGACTTCCGTGAGCTGCGCCCCGTCGCGCCCGGCATGGAAGCCGACAACCCGCAGATTAAGCAGGCGCGCGGCTATGACCACTGCCTGTGCATCGATGGCTATCAGTACGGCCGTAATCTGCGCCGCGCGATGCACGTCGAGGAGATGTGGACCGGTCGCGAGCTGGACTACTACACCACCGCACCGGGCGTTCAGCTCTACACCGGCAACTGGCTGGGCGACGAGCACGCCAAGGACGATGCCAACTATGGCTGGGGCGCCGGCTTTGCCCTCGAGGCAGAGATGTACCCAGACACGCCGCACCAGCCGCTGTTCCCACAGGGCATTGTGGGCCCGGGTCACCCCTACAGCAATGTGATTGAATACCACTTTATGAGGCACTAAGCCCATAACGCAATATATCGCACAGCAGCGCCCGCCGGCACCACCTCCGACGGGCGCTTTGCTACCTAGTCATTGGGGACGTTCTTAAATGACTAGTTGGATGGGGTCGGGATTGGAGCTGGGGAGATAACGGATTTCTAGCTCTATGCCGAGCGCCTGCAGTTCTTTGAGGGCTGCGACATCTGCGTCGTCTACGGCGACTGCAGGCGTTATGGGGCGCTTGTCCTCCCCTGCCTGCATGTGGCCGATGCTGATCTTGGCGATCGGCACACCACCCTTAACCAGCGCCAGCGCATCGGCGGGCGACGCCACCATAATCAGGATCCATTGGCGCGGCGTCGCGGTATGAATAATGTCAATCGTCCTTTGGACCGAGAAGAACCGCGTCCATACGCCATCGGTTGTCGCCACCCTCATGGGTGCCCACTTGCGCGAATCCGCCGCGATCTCATCGTTGACGATGAGGACGAGGTTGGAACCAACCGCCTCATTCCACAGCTCAACGTCTTGCCCGTAAATGAAACGGTCATCGATACGCGTGAGGAAAATCTTGGGTTGAGCCATCGCCGCCCCATTCTGTTCGGGACCCGTACGAGCAAGACATCACGCTCTAAATATTAGTGCATTTACCGTGAGAAAACTCAACAGAACACTTGCGCGGATTTGCGATGTCCCGTATCATAGACAGCCGTTGACGCCTCAGTTGCGTCACCACATGGCCGCCAGCGTAGCTCAGTTGGTAGAGCACCGCTCTCGTAAAGCGGGGGTCACCGGTTCGAGCCCGGTCGCTGGCTCCATTGCACAAGATAGCCGCCTTCGGGCGGCTTTTTTGTTGCCGATTTGAGTGCGTGTGCGCCAACCCAAGCATCGCCACGTCAACAGCGGCCCACTCGGTGGACTTCGGGTTTAATGCTTAGGGGCGGGGATTTACCAAAGTGAAATTTTAATGAAAAGAAACCCAGCTGCAACAATTGCCATGGCGAGGGCTCGAATTGGCCATATAGATCTAAAATAGTCACGATACCTTCTCTTTTACTGGAACGATATATCTATACAAGGTTGTGAGCGGAAAACAAAAATACGTCGATTGCTATCCGACAAACGGGCCTGGAATTGCATTCACCGGCATTTCGGGGCAGATTGATACACATGTACGAAAGGGAACCTATGTGGTGCGTTGGGTTGGAGCTGCTGCAGGCCCGATATGGATTGCGGTCTTGCGCCCCGATGTCCAAATAGGTTTTTCTCTCTAGACGGGAAGTTGCTCATGGACGCCATATATGACGGAGATGACTGGGTCGATCATTATACTTGGCGCCTGGTCGGCTCGGATGACAATGGGGATGTGGTGTTTGATGGACTATGTCCAAAGCATCTCCATCCTTTTGTCTCGTCGTTAATTGAGAGTTCCGCTCGTGTTGCCCCCTACAGCTCGGCATCGCTTCATGATACGGACGTTTTGAAGACCATAAGGGAATCAATTGACGATGGCACGATGAGCGGCCCGCTGTTTTCTCGGCTTGTGGGGCTAGATGAGATTGGCTCGAAACGACTGCTTGCGGGCGAAAAGGTGGAACTCACTTATCGGTCGATGATTTCAATCCTGCGGCTAGCCGATGTTCTTCGCAAATAAATCCAAGCAAAACGCCGCCGGCAACTCCCCTACTCAACAAAAAGCCCCGTCAACCGCAATCCTCAAAGGAATCGCGATCAGCGGGGCTCAAACGCGCTCCCCAAGGGGAACCACGCTAGCTCACGAGTAGCGCGCTACTCCTCCCAGTAAGCGTCTGCAAGCAGCTTAAAGCAGATCTTCTTGACCGGCTGCGCGCCATCGCCCGGGAACTCGAGCGTGGGCATGTGAGGCTCGCCGGCAACAAACAGCGCAAACTTGTCGTCGGCAAGATCGCCGGCGATCGAGGCGTCGGAATCGACCAGATCGTAGTCGTCCTTCTCGTCGAACTCCTGAACCAGCGTCAGGCTGCCCGTGGCAACCTTAAAGGCCTCGCGACCCTCGACATCAATCTGCAGGTCGTGATAGCGCTGATGCGTCTCGTAGTGGGCCTCGGCCTCGGGACGCGTCGTGGGAGCCATGACGTTCGCAAAGACCTTGTCGCCCAGAATCGGATGGCTGCCGACCTCGAGCTGCGCCGGGTCGTTCTCCTCGAGCCAGTCGATCAGCACGTCGAGGCCCTTGAGCATTCCGCGGTACTCTTCGATATCGCCCAATGCACCGTAAATCATCTAAATCCCCTCTCGGATCGTTTCTTTGGCAGCTACTCGGCAAACGCGTTACCGACGCTGTTGCCACCCACATACGTCTCGACCAGGGTAAGGTCGGGATTGAACACGACAAAGTCGGCGTCGCGGCCAGGCATAATGCTGCCACATTTATCCTCGACGTGAGCAGAACGCGCGGGCACCTCGGTCGCCATGCGAATGGCGATATCGGCGCTCGCAAGACCCCAGTCGACGATGTTCTTTACGCCCTGCGCGAGCGTGAGCACCGAGCCGGCAATAGCAGAGCCATCGGCGAGCCAGCAAAGGTTGTCCTTCATAATGACATCCATGCCACCGCTGGTGTACTTGCCCTCGGGCATGCCGCCGCAACCCAGGCAGTCGGTGATCAGCACCGTGTGCTGCCAGCCCTTGGCCTGCAGCAGGGCCTTGATAGCAGCAGGGTTCACATGTTTGCCATCGCAGATGATCTCGGCATAGGTGTTGGGCGTGGTCATAGCGGCGCCAACAACACCGGGCTCACGGTGATGGAGGCCACGCTGGCCGTTGTAGGTATGCGTAAAGCAGCTGGCGCCAGCATTGATGGCGGCGGCGCACTCATCATAGGTGGCATCGGAGTGGCCAATGCAGGTCACAACGCCCTTGGCGCTCAGAGCCGCGGCGTAAGCGGCGGCACCGTCACGCTCGGCCGCCATGGCGCTCTTGACGATACGACCGCCGGCGGCCTCCTGCCACTCGTCAAAAACATCCTCGGACGGGTCAATCAAAAAGGCGGGGTTCTGGGCACCCACGTGCTTCATGGTAAAGAACGGACCCTCCAGGTAGATGCCCTGAATACGAGCTCCGCAGAACTCAGGTCCACGCTCTTCGTCCGCCTGCGCAATGGCAGCGCAGGCGTCCTTGATCTGCTCCACGCCGTCGGTAAAGGTCGTGGGCAGCCAGCTGGTGGTACCACGACGAGCGAGCTCGGTCGAGCTGATGTTGATGCCCTCGGCATCGTTATCGGTCGTGGCATGGTTATAGAAGCCATGAATGTGGGTGTCTACCATGCCCGGCGCAATCCATGTACCCGAATAATCTTTGATCTCACAAGCGGGCTCATCGGCCTGCCAAGCGCCAAAGACGCCGTCTTCGACCATGAGGTAGCCGCCCAGCTGCGGCCCCGCCGGCAAAAAGAACTTGTCGGCCTTGATAGCATACGTGCTCATCTATGCTCCCGTACCCGCAGTGCGTTTTAGGGCGGATCAAAAACCACTGCATTGTTAATTCGAGCGATTGTTCGTTGCCTTCTACCGCTTGGCACATTTTGCACCCGCCGCAAAACACGCCAAGCCGTTTATACCCAATAACTCTAGACTGCGCGGTTGTGGTAGACCTTGTACTTAAACTGGTCAGCACGCGCAACCGAACGCGTATACTCGATAACCTCGTTGTTCATGTCATATGTGGTACGAATCAAATCCAGCACCGGTGCGCCTTCGGTAATCTCGAGCAAACGAGCGTCGGAATGGCGGGCGATACTCGCATAGAATTCTTCCTCTGCCACGCGAACTTTCTCGTGAAAGTCCTGCTCGATCATGTCGTACAGCGATTTGTTCTCGATCATGGGGCGCTTAAGCGCAAAGAACTTGCGACTCGGCAGATATGTACACTCAATCATCAGCGGCACACCATCGGCAATACGCAGGCGCTTGATCTTGTACAGACGCTCGCCCAGGCGCGCGTTCATCTCTATGGCAATATTCTTGTCAGCCTCGACCTCGGTAAACTCAAGAATCGTCGTCTTGGGCACACGGCCGATCGCCTTCATCTGCTCGGTAAAGCTATAGGTTTGCGTGAGATTTGCCGTTTGCAGAGAGCGATCGCACACCATTGTTCCACGGCCGCGCTGACGAACTACCAAGCCCAGGCGCTCAAGCTCCTGCAGGGCAAGGCGAACCGTCGTACGCGAGAGCCCGTAGCGTTCCGACAGGTCACGCTCAGACGGCAAATAGTCGCCGGGTCGAAGCTCGTGATCGATTTTATCGGTCAGCAAATCGACGAGCTGATCGTACAGAGGTTGTTTGCGCGCTCCCATTGCCATAATGATACCTGCCGGATAAATGACTCGAAATTGGTTGTAACCAGACACCACGTACTATAGCAGTTTTAATGGAATAACAGCAGGTCAACCAGCATATTTCAATATTGTTTGCCGGTTGATAGCCTGCACACTGTAATACCAATTACATCACTGCATCAAGTATTGAGGTAGCAAAAAGGGCCGCCCCCGCGGAGCGGGACGACCCTTTGTAAGACAGATACGTCTTTAAGGCTTAGAGAAGCTTCTTGAGCTCCTCGGCAACAGCCTGGACCTGCGTGCCGATGATGACCTGGGTAGCACCCTTGTCCATCTTCATGACACCCAGAGCGCCGGCCTTCTTGCAGGCGGCCTCGTCGACCAGCTCGGAATCGCCAAGCTCAAAGCGCAGGCGAGTAGCGCAGCAGTCAACGGTCTTGACGTTCTCCTTGCCACCGACGGCAGCGAGAACAGCAGCGGCCAGGGCGGCGAACTTGTCGTCGCCAGCGGCAGCGGAAGCGGAGGTCTCCTCGACATCCTCATCCTCGCGACCAGGGGTCATGAGGTTGAACTTGGTGATGGCGAAGCGGAACACGAGGTAGAAGACCAGGAAGGCAGCGATGCCCAGCGGGATGATCATCCAGGTGTTGGCAGCAGCCGGGAGGCTAGCGGAGAACAGGAGGTCGGTAGCACCAGCGGAGAAGCAGAAGCCGGCACGGAAACCAACAAAGTAGGTGATGACGGTGAAGACGCCGTACAGGGCAGCGTACACGACGTAGAGCGGGAAGCACAGGAACATGAAGCCGAACTCGAAGGGCTCGGTGACGCCGCAGACGAAGGCGCAGATAGCAGCGGAGACAACCAGGCCGATAGCAGCCTTCTTGTTCTTAGCGGTCTGAACCATAGCCAGGGCAGCGCCCGGGATACCGAACATCATGCAGGGGAAGAAGCCGGACATGTACATACCGAGGCTCCACTTGACGTCAGCAGAGGTCTCGCCAGCCCAGAAGTGGGTCAGGTCGCCCAGGCCGATGGTGTCGAACCAGAACACGTTGTTCAGAGCGTGGTGCAGACCGGTCGGGATGAGCAGGCGGTTGAGGAAGGCGTAGATGCCAGCGCCGATACCACCCATGGCGGCGATACCCTCACCAAGAGCAACAAGAGCACCGAAGATGAGCGGCCAAGCAAAGAGCAGGACGACGGAGACGACGATGCAGATGACGGCGGTCATGATGGCGACGCAACGCTTGCCGGAGAAGAAGGCCAGCCAGTCGGGAAGACGAGTGTCCTTGAACTTGTTGTAGCAAGTGCCACCGATGACGGCGGACAGGATGCCGATGAAGGAGTTACCAGCGATCTTGGAGAACGCGATGCCCTCGGTCGTGGCAAGCCAAGCGGTCTGAGCATCGGCGTCCATACCACGAATGGTGCCAACAACAGCGGGGTTCAGGAGCTGCTGGATCATCAGGAAGGCGACGAGGCCAGCGAGGCCAGCGGTGCCATCGTGATCGTCGGCAAGGCCGACAGCGGCGCCGACTGCGAACAGCCAGGCCATGTTATCGATAAGAGCGCCGCCTGCCTTGATGAGCAGGAAACCGGCGGTATAGGCAAAACCGGTAGTGTCACCGGCAGCACCCATGACTGCGGGAGCGAGCAGGTAGCCCACACCCATAAGAATACCTGCGACGGGAAGCGCCGCGACGGGAAGCATCAGCGCTTTGCCGAGCTTCTGGAGGTACTTCATCATATTGGTATCTCCTCCAACCTTTCTTTCGTTGTTCACCAACGAGTTCCATGTCCGCGCCTTGTGCATACCGGCTTCTCCGCTTGCCGGCATTGATGCGCAAACTTAGACAACCCAGTCCCTATTTGGGGTTGCTGGTATGTACGGTAGCACACACTCAATTCAAACGTCCACCACATTTCGTTCAAATTACTATATCGTTGCCAAACGGTTATTTTTGGCCCGTAAACGGTAATTTGCGCAGGTAGACATGTTGCATATATTTCATTACCAAACTAATTCTTAGCAATTTCCATTCGATTTCGTCTCAAAATTGGTTACTACCAGATGAACAGTGGTACCACATTGTTACTACCAGTTTAGCCGAAATCGTTTTCACTTTATATGAATAAAGTGTCCCAAAATTTGCATACAACCACCCCCTCCCATTACCCTCCCCACAGTGCAAAAAGCCCACTAGAACGATGTCCGTTCTAGCGGGCTTATCAGATTTTTGGCTACGCGCTCGGCGGCTCAGGCAAACCTTACGCAAACAGGCCGTAGATGCTGATGTTAGCCTTGGCGTAGAGGCCGTTAGCATACTCGGTCCACTTGGAGCTGGCGCTCGAAGCCTGCGAGGAATACTGCTGATAAGCAGTGTAGTAGGCGGTCATGGCCTGCTTATAGGTAGCGCTATCGACCGTAAAGGCATCATCGGCAAAGGCCTTGGCATAGGTGCTATCGGCGTCCTTCCAGGTGCCCTTTGAGCTATCCCACTCGTCACCGGCAAGGTTGATGATGTAGTCGGCGTAGTCCTTGCTCGCGGTCTCCTCGTTGCCGTCAGCAGGCTCGGTCGGGGCGGTCGGCATGCTTGCGGAGCTATCGCCCACCTTCTTCTTGTAGAGCTTCTGCAGCGTCGCGGACTGGCGGACGATCTGCTTGGCCTGGTCCTTGGACACGCCGTACTGCGTGGCCATGGTCTTGTAGTCGGAGGTGCCGATGGAATCCTCGGCATACTGCTTCATTTCCTTGGAAGAGACGGTAATGCCCTCGTCCTCGGCAGCGTCCAGCAGAATCTGGTTGCGCACGTAGGACAGGATAACGTCGGCAGACGGAGCGGTGTAGTTGCCGTCGTCGTCCTTGACGGTGTCGAGGCTGTACTGACTCTCGATGGCCTCACGCGCGGTGATGTCGCTCTTCTTGCCGTTGTAGCTATAGCTCGCCACGGTCGAATCGAGCTGGTCCTCGGACAGGGTCGCCGAGCCGACGCCCTTGCCGCCAAAACCACCGTTGCCGATAAAGAAGCCGACCACGGCAGCGATCACGATGGCGACCACAAAGGCGACAATCATCGTCTTCTTGTGCTTACAAGCGTGGTCGTCCACGTCGGAGTCGTCGTCCTCGTCCTGCTCCTGGGGCATGAGGTTCTCGTCGGCGGCGTCCGCGGCAATCTTTGCCTCCAGACGGGCGTCCTCCTCCTCGGCGGTCGTACCAGCAGCAATGTGCTCGGCAGACGTGCCGGCGACCAGATCGATCTTCTCGTCCTCGTCACCGTCGGGGCCTTCGCCGCGCTCGATGATCTGGATGCCGTCGATCTCGTCCTTCTCGTCCTTCTTTTGAATCAGACCCATATCAGTTACTCCTTGTTAGGAAACATAGTCCCCAATAGAATACGCCCGGCAGAGCGCCGGGCGTATTGATTCTTAGGTTATACGCAAACACTTAAGTACTATTTAGGCGTTTGCAGTGTGCATGCCTTAGGCCAGGTGCGCGATAACGGCATCGGCAAAGGCCTGCGTGCCCACCGCGCCCTCGACGGAACCGGTCTGGGCACGACGCACGTCACCGGTAACCTGCTCGCCCTCGTCGAGCGTGGCAGATACGGCGGCACGAATGCGATTGGCAGCATCGTTCTCGCCCAGGTGATCGAGCATCATCGCGGCAGAGAGGATCTCGGCCGTGGGGTTGGCGATATCCTTGTCCGCGATATCGGGTGCGGAGCCATGCGTGGCCTCAAAGATGGCGCAGTCGGCACCGATGTTGGAGCCGGGGGCCATACCCAAGCCGCCCACCAGGCCGGCGCACAGGTCGCTCACGATGTCGCCGTACAGGTTGGGCAGCACCAGGACATCGAAGTCGTTGGGGTTCTGGACCAGGCCCATGCAGGTGGCGTCGACGATCTTGTCGTTGAACTCGATATCGGGATAGTTGGCGGCCACCTCGCGCGCCACGCGCAGGAACAGGCCGTCGGTCGCCTTCATGATGTTGGCCTTGTGCACGGCCGTCACCTTTTTGCGGCCGCAGCGGCGGGCATACTCAAAGGCATACTCCACAATGCGGCGGCTCTTGGCGATAGAGATCGGCTTGATCGAGATCGCGGAATCGGCGGCGAAGGTCTTTTGGCCCGAACGTTCGACGAGCTGCGAGAGCTCCTCGACCTCGGCAGCGCCCTCATCGAACTCGATGCCGGCGTAGAGGTCCTCGGTGTTCTCGCGCACGATGACCAGGTCGACGTCGCGGAAGCGCGAGCCGTCGCCCGGCTGCGACAGGCAGGGGCGCACGCAGGCGTACAGGTCGAAGTGCTTGCGCAGGGCCACGTTGACGCTGCGGAAACCCGTGCCGACCGGCGTGGTGATGGGGCCCTTGATGGCAACCTTGGTCTCAGCGACCGCATCGAGCACGTGCTGGGGCAACGGCGTGCCAAACTCGTCCATGACGCCGGCACCGGCCTCCTGGACGTTCCAATTGATCTGGACACCGGCAGCCTCGACCACGCGGCGCATGGCCTGCGTAATCTCGGGACCGATACCGTCACCGGGAATCAGGACTACATCGTGCGCCATAATCTGTTACTCCTCGTCTTCGGCGTCGTCAGTTTTTTTAACGCTAGCACGCTTCTTCTTTTTGGAGAGATCCAGGCCAAAACGTTTAACAAGCATTTCGCAAATCTCGCTCGAACGGGCCTTGAGATAGCTGCCCTTACCGTTCTCGGCATCGAACTTAAGGCGCAGCGCAAGCTTCTCGGCAACCTCGGCGTCAATCTCGCCCTGGCCAAACTCGTACAGGCAACCGAGCATATCGCGATACTCGAGGTCGCCGTGGTAGCACTGGATGGCCTCGTCCAGGATGGGCCAAGCCTCGCGCGAACGCTCGACGCTCGTGGCACCCCACACGCACAGCAGGCGGAAGGCGGCATAGCGCAGCGTGGAGGAGATCTCGTCGAACAACGCAGTCTCGGCGCCCTCAAAGGCATCGCCCAGCTGCTCGGGGCAGGTGGTAGCGAGCGCCGTCAGGGCATCGAGGGCCTCCCAGCGGGTCTGCGCCTCGGGGCGGTCGAGCGCCTCGATCAGCGCGGGCACGCAGGGCACGACGCGCTGCGGATCGCGCTCGGCAAGCAGGTGCAGCACGCGGGCGGCAAACTGGCGGATGCGGCGCGTGGGGCAGCCGAGCTCCTTGACCAGACGGTCGACGGCGTTCTCGTTCTCCTCTGCCAGCTGAAGCTGTGCCAGCTCCTCGTCGGTGAGCTGTTCATCTTTGTTTTCTGCCATAGTTACCTCTTCTTACTATTTCTTAGCGTGCTTGCCAGCACCCTTGCTGTCATCGGTGACCGAGATGAGCTGTCGGTCGGCCGCGCCATTGCGACGCGCACGGCGGCGTTCCTCAGCGTCGCCCGCGTCGGCGGCGGCGCGATGAGCCTTGTTGACGTTAAAGACCTCGTCGTGCTTGCGCCACGGACCGACGGACTCGCCAAAGCTCATCTTAAGGCCGGCGATAAAGCCGCCGAGCCAGCCGATCGGCGCAAACTGCACCAGCGGGAACAGCGAGAACACCCAGGTCAGTAGGACGACTGCCGCCGCTCCTGCAAAATTGGCAATCCAGTAGTCGCGCTTGGTGATCACGCGCTTTTCGCACGCCCACTGGCCGCACAAAAAGCCAATGTAGATCGCAAAGAGAAAGAGCACCAGCGCTAGTACCACGAACGTCCAGCTCATGGGCGCTACTCCCCGTGATGGTGGCCGCAGCAGCACTCATGGCCGTCGTCATGGCCGTGGCCGCCGCAGCACTCGTGGTCCTCGCCGTGATGGTGACCGCAACCGCACTCATGGTCGTCGCCGTGCTCGCCGCAACCGCAGCCTTCCTCGTGAGCGCCATGCTCCTCGGGACGATACTGCGACCAGTCCAGACCGGCGGCGATGGCGTCGGCCTCCTCCTTATAGAGGACCGTGATGGCCTGGGTGCCCAGCTTGGCACCACCGATGGCGTCGAGCATATCGTAGAGCGTAAAGGCCACGTCGGCGCCGGGCAGCGCAAGCTCGCGGTCGTCGGCATAGGCGAGCGCCAAGCGCAGGTCCTTAATGAAGTGCTCGACCATAAAGCCGGGCTTGTAGTCGCCGTCGAGCGCCTTGGGAGCCAGGCTCTCCATGGCGCCGGACTTGCCGGTACCGCCCAGGATCATCTGACGGGTCTTCTCCAGGTCAAGGCCGCTCAGCTCGGCAAATGCCATGGCGTCTGCCATGCCGACCATGCAGGCGCCCAGCGACACCTGGTTGGCGAGCTTGGCAGCCTGGCCCTTGCCGGCGCCGTCGAAGCAGCAGATGTTGGCCGCAAAGGTGGCAAGGATGTCGCGGACCGGCGCGATATCGTTCTCGGTGGCGCCCACGATAGCCGTGAGCGTGCCGGCGATAGCACCCGACTCGCCGCCGGTGACGGGGCAGTCAAACGCCATGCGGCCGGAAACCTGGGCGGCCTCGGCAATGTCGCGCGCCAGCTCGGGCGAGCTCGTGGTAAGGTCGATCAGGACCGCGCCGGGCTTAGTGCACGCGAGCAGACCGTCGCCCGCCAGGTAGAGCTCCTCGACCTCGGAGGGATAACCCACCATGGTAAAGATGACGTCGGCGTTCGCCGCGGCATCTGCCGGCGTATCGGCCCAGACGGCACCGCGCTCAACGAGCGCTGCAGCCTTGGACTTGGTGCGGTTGTTGACCGTGACGGGATAGCCAGCGTCCAGAATGTGGCCGGCGATGGGGGCACCCATAATTCCGGTGCCGATAAATGCGACAGAGAGCTTGTTTGCCATGAAACCTTTCCTTTTAGGTTGGGTGTTATTACCAGGTTGAATACTCGGTGCCAGCGTTTGAGCTGTGAGTCGAGGGCGATTACGGACGCGTTACTTGCCTACTGACCGCGCACGCGGCGGGCGATGCGATCGGAAAGCGACGCCTTGTCGGCGCGGTTCTTACCCCAAAACGCGCAGGCCACCATGCCGGGGCCCACGTGCGAGCCAATGGTGGGAC
>URVZ01000039.1 GCA_900551365.1 uncultured Collinsella sp. | reverse complement strand
AAGGTGATCCACTGATGGTTGACCGACTCCCAATACTCGTGCGGCAAAATCTTGAGCAGATCCTGCTCGGTCTTGAGCGGCTCCTTGGCATGTGTCTTGGGACTCAACATCAGGCGATGCGCAATGCGGTTGACGTGCGTGTCCACCGCAATGCCCTCCACGATGCCATACCCCACGTTGAGCACGATGTTCGCCGTCTTGCGTCCCACGCCCGGCAGCTTCACGAGTTCCTTCATGTCGGCCGGCACCTCGCCGCCATAGTCGGCGACGATCATCTGCGCGGCCTCCACGGCGTGCTTGGCCTTGCTCTTATAAAAGCCGAGTGACTTGATGGTGTCTGCCACGTCAGCCACACTCACCCCGGCCATGGCCTCGGGCGTGGGCCACTGGGCAAACAGCTTCGGCGTCACCTTGTTGACCTGCGCGTCGGTCGTTTGCGCCGAGAGCAACACCGCGATCAGCAGGCGGAAGGGATTCTCGTGGTCCAAAAAGCACTCGACCGGGCCATAACGACGGTTGAGGCGCTCACACACCTCAACGGCGCGCTCGCGTTTGGCGGCATTGGTCTCGCGTGGCATAACGACTCCTCGGCTCAACGGCACAATAAACTTATGGACACAATTGTCCCACGTCCGAGACGCTTACGCCTCCAAGAATGCGCCGGTCTGACGGCTCCACAGGCTCGCGTACTCGCCACCCGCCTCGACGAGCTGCGTATGCGTGCCGTCCTCGACAATCTCGCCATCGGCCAGCACCACAATGCGGTCAAGCGCCGCCACGGTGGACAGGCGGTGCGCCACCACAATGGAGGTGCGGCCGCGCATCAGATTCTCGAGCGCCTCCTGCACCAACGCCTCGGACTCGCTGTCCAAGGCAGACGTCGCCTCGTCGAGCACCAGAATCGGCGCGTCGGTTAGGATGGCGCGGGCGATAGCCACGCGCTGACGCTGACCGCCAGAGAGCTTGACGCCGCGCTCGCCCACCATAGTGTCAAAGCCACGGGGCAAGCGGTCGATAAACTCGGTCGCATTAGCCAAGCGAGCCGCCTCGCGAATCTGCTCATCAGTGGCGTTGGGACGACCGTAGGCAATGTTTTCGCGAATGGAGCGGTGGAACAGCAGCGCCTCCTGCGGCACGTAGGCAACCTGACGGCGCAGGCTCTGCTGCGTGCAGCGCGAGACGTCCTGGCCGTCCACGAACACGCGGCCGCCCTGTACATCGTCCAGGCGCAACAACAACTTGGTGAGCGTCGTCTTGCCCGAGCCCGATTTGCCCACCAGGCCCACGCGCTGGCCCGCCGCCACATGAAGTGTCAGGTCATCGAACACGCTCTCGCCCGCCGCAGCGTCACGGTACGCAAAGCTCAGCTGCTCAAAATCAATCGCGCCCTCGGTCACTTTGAGCTCGGGGGCGTCCGGGTCATCTGCCACCAAACGTGGCTCGTCCAGCACGCGCGTCATCTCGGCCGCATCGCCGAGCGCGCGGTTGATGCGCTGCATCATGGAGCTTACGTAGTTCAGGCGCATGGTGAGGTTATAGGTGTAGGTAAAGATCATGACGAGCGAGCCGGCCGAGATGCCAAACCACGCGTTGCCGCCCGCCACGAATACGCTCACCACGGCCATGGTGATGACGATAAGACCCGAGGTCGTAAAGTTGCGCTGCATCATGGCGTGCATCGAGACCGTCTCGGCATCGCGCGCGGCACGATCAGCGGCGTCGAACAGATCACGTTCAAAGTCCTCGCGCCCGCAGGTCTTGACGGCCAAGATGTTCGTGACCGCGTCGGAGAGCACGCCCGAGAGCTTGTTCTGCGCGGCGGACGTCGCGGCCGAAAGCGGCATGATGCGCTTGTACATAAGCCAGACAAACGCGATGTAGACGGCCATGATGCACACCAGGATCACGGTAAACGTCGGCACCACCGGGGCGAGCGCCGCCACCGTGCAGATGACCGAGGTGATGGTGGGGATGAGCGAATACACCGTCACGTCGACCAGCCCCGTATAGCCGCTCATAAAACGGCTCGTCTGGCTCACGAGCGATCCGCCAAAGCGGCTGGTGTGAAATGTCATGGATTGATTGGAGAGCGTGTCGAAGCACAGGCGCGCCAGGTGATAGTTGCCCGCAATCTCGAGCTTGTAGACGGTGTAGTCCTGCAGCTTGGAGAGGATTTGGCCCACCAGGTTAACGAGTACGAGCGCCAGGATATAGGGGCCGAAGACCTCAAACACCTGATCACCCGCCACGGGACCGGCTTGAACGCGGTCGACAATGAGGGCCATCACATAGGTATTGGCAAACGTCAGCAAAAAGATGTAGCCCGCCGACGAGAACACCGAGAGAAAAACAATCAACGGCTGTGTGCGCGTGACGTCCCAAAAACGCTGCAGCGTGCGACGTACGGTGGAGCGTTTGAGCGGACTGGTGCTTCTCTGAGACATGGGCTTCCTTTCGCGTCTGATAGGGCGAAACGCCATTGTTGCACATTGAAGCGCACTTCAGGCAAGCACAATGCAAGAAGCAGCGGGGCACCCGCGTTTACGCCGGCGCCCCGCCGTCAGATGCAGCTAGTCCTCGTCTTCCTGGCCCGCGAGTAAGCCTGCGGACTCCAAGCCCAGAATCGCGTCGGCCTCCCGCGCATCCTCCAGCGCGTCGATGTCCTTGAGCTTGCGCTCCATAACGTTGGTGCGTGTGGTGATAATGCCCTCGACCGTCTTGCCCGCGGTCTCGATCTGCTGCTGCGCGCGACGCAGCGCCGCCTGATAGCGCGGCAGCTCAGCCTTGACGGCGGAAAGCACGCGCAGCACGTCGTCGGTACGTTTTTGCAGCCTAAACGTCTGATAGCTCATCTGCAGGCTGTTGAGGATGGCCGCCATGGTGCTGGGACCGGCAACGTTGACGTGATAGTCGCGGCCCAGGGTCTCGATAAGCCCGGGGCGGCTGACGACCTCGGCGTACAGTCCCTCAAACGGCACGAACATGATGCCAAAGTTGGTCGTTGCCGGCACACTCAGGTACTTTTCGCAGATGTCCTTTGCCTCGCGTTTCACCATCATATCGAGCGTCTTGCGCGCTGCGGCAACGGCCTCCGCATCGCCCGACTCCTGGGCGTCGAGCAGATGCTCGTACGCGTCGCCCGGGAATTTGGAATCGATCGGCAGCAGCACGGGATCGCCCTCGTCTACCGGCAGCTTGACGGCAAACTCAACGCGCTCCGAGGCACCGGGCTTGGTGGCGACGTTTTCCAGATACTGGTCGGGTGTAAGGATGTCCGCCAGAATTGCACCCAGCTGCACCTCGCCCAAAATACCACGCGCCTTCACGTTGCCCAGCACGCGCTTAAGGTCGCCCACGCCGGTGGCGATGGACTGCATGTCGCCCAGGCCCTTGTACACGGCCTCGAGCTGGTCGCTCACCTGCTTAAACGATGCCGACAGTCGGTCGTTGAGCGTGCGGGAGAGCTTCTCGTCCACCGTCGCGCGCATCTGATCGAGCTGCACGTTGTTGTCTTTGCGGATGGCGCCCAGCTGAGCATCGACCGTCTCGCGCACCTTGTCCAGGCGATGCTCGATGCCCTCGCGATTGGCGCCGAGCTGCTGGGCCGTCTCGCGGCGCAGGTCATCCATCCGGTCACCAGCTTGCGAGAACTCGCGTGCGATGGTCAGGTAACGTTGCTGCTCCACGGCCGCATCTGTCGTCTGCTGCTGCGCGATGGCATTGGCCGTGCGGCGAGTTTCGGCCAGCGCGACGTTCAGGGCATCGAGCGCGTTGTTGGCCTGCTCGAGTGCTGCCAGCGTTTCCGCGCTACTGTCGCCACGCTCCCGCAACTCGGCACGCAGGCTCTTGAGCTGGAGGGCGCAAGCCACAGCAACCCCCACCGCCACCAAGGCGATCACAACAAGCACAATATCAATAGCAGACATAAACTCCGCCCAACAAACCCAATCGAGCACCAATCAAAACCGCGATCAATCTTACCCCGCCATACGCACCGGGCGCCCGGCCCCTTCTTGGGCGCCCCTCTCCTCCGCATATTCCATAATGCGGCGCGCCGTTTTCCTGCTCACCTTTGAGTCATCGCCGGCCAAGTATGCGTATACGTTTCCTTTATTCAGGCGCAGAGCACGGCAGAGGCCATAGCGCGTTACACCCGATTCCTCCAATGCTTCCAGCGTTTTCTTTCTCATCAGGGCGTTCACCCTTCTATCGGCCGCCGGCTTTTCCTTCACCGCTCTATACGCACGCCAAACGTTGGCATAACGATTAGGGAGCTCACTTTTGGCGCATAGAGACGCCATGCTACCCGCTTGACCGTACAAGGATAAAACGTCTCGGTAATCCCGTTCCATCCACGAGCCCTCGGATAAACCCAGAACGTATTCGGCTTTTCCTTGCGCCAAAGCGAGCAAAAACAGAGGCTCCGCCACACGCGGCGCATCCGTCGTCGCCTGCTCAACCAATTTTCTAAAACTCAGCGACTGCTGTCCAGATAGCTCTCGGCAATAGCCTTTTAAGAATCCCTCAAAGGTCAGATTCAACCGAGCACCTCCTTTTTGTATTGGCTGTATGCGCAGACCATCTCTTGATAACTCCGCTCCGAAGGCGACGACGCCAGCGCCTCGCCCTCGTCGAATATAAGCCGTTCGAGCAGTCCCCAATCAAGTCGGTCGACGAATGCCTGGCTATGAAGATCGATGATGTCGTTCGGACGACAGGCATAGAGCTTCATTACCGCCAGGTCCTCCAAGGATGGCGTAAAGTACCTGATAAAGCGCGCCCCAATATCCAAGGGAATCAAACGATCTTCGTAATTGAACGGCATCTGATTACAATATGCCACCGCCATACCATTCACCTCGGGGTATCGAGCTATGATCTCGCGGAGGCACCTATCTGCCTCAAACACATCAATGTCATGTGTAACCGAACGATTCGTCACATCGTTTAGCATGAAGGCGCTTCCTCCCACCAATACAACGTTCGGCCTGTCGTCTCTTGGACCTATTTCCAGCTCCGCCTCTTCGTCAATGCCCAAAAGAGTCTGCTCTAAATCCTGCTTATACATAGCAAATCCTATTATTATTTATCTTCAATAATACTATTCAGTCGTACGACAGGACCCACAGGATGCAAGAATTCTGCTCGTGGCGATAATTCGTACACCCTGGAAGTCCTAATGTGACAAACGCTAACTCTCCCAGCCGGCGCGGATGGTTGTTGCGACATCGCCTAGGCGCTGGCCCAGGGCCGCTAGATGCTGGAGCACCTCATTGGGCGAGGCACCGTTGAGAATGCACGTGAGGGCATATGAGGCCAAGAAGATTGCCGCAAGTCCTAGCGGAATGAGCACGATCATCGCCAATGTGCGCAGGCGCTGGCCCACGCGGCGACGACGCGCACGACGCTTGTCGAACGCGAGCTCCTGCGCATATGAATCTTGCTGTACGGAATAGGCCTCTGGTGCCGATTCGCACCCGGGCACGGCTGCAGGTACAGCAGCGGGCACGACGTTTTGCACGGGCGCCTGGTTGGCAACCCCTTGCATTTGCATCTCTATAAGCCGCCGCTGCTGCCGCAGCATGCGCTCGGCTTGTTGCTGTGGGGTCTCAAGAAACAGGTCCATGTTGGCCTCCAAAATCGGAGCGTTCGACGCTTACGACCAGCATCCCGCACCGCCATGACCGCGACAACGCAATCGCCGGCAATAGCCACAAAGTTTCTTTTGCTCAAAAGCTGTCGAAAAGCTCAACAACTCCCCTACCAGCACTTTCTCTGAGCTTTTTTCGCCAGCAATCTTTTGGCCTTCCACCCTTACGCCAACTGACCAAAATCTAACCAAAAGCTTGACGAAAATTGTGGAGACCGGGACCCCACACAAAAAGTGCCGCCCCAAAGGGGCGGCACACAAACCAATCTATTAGCCAAAACTCGTTGGCAAGCCCGCGTCGTCAGACCCGCGGCGCATGCCTTTGCCTCGCGTGACTCTGCGAAGCCGTGAGCGAGAGGGAAAGGGATGCGCCGCGGGTCTGACGTCCGGAGCGGTGAAACCAGCAGTTGCCCTGCGCTCCGTGGTCGGTGAGGACAGACTACATGCCCGCGAGACCGCGGGCGGCGGTGGCGCACATAAACGCCAAGGCTAAAATCACGAGCGAGCCCGCAATGTCTGCCAGCACGCCCATTGCACGACGCTCAAACAACCAGCTCTCAAAGTGCGGGGCGACGTTGCGCCAAACACGCCACAGCAAGATGCCCATACCGATGACGCCTGGGATATTGAGCAGTAGGATCTCGGAGCACAAAAGACCGATCAGGTTGCCGGCGGCAAAACCAGCGTCGCCCTCGCAGTATTTGCGATAAATCATGTACAACATGTACGCCACAAACGGCTGCAGGCACGCAGAGATAAACGTAACCACCATCGAGGGGTCCTGAGAAAAGACATCGGTGAGTTTATCGACACTCGTGGCATCTTTCGAAGCCAAGAACAAGCCAATGACCACCACGGGCACCACGCCCAAGATAACCTCGACCAGAGTAAACAACTTAGCAGTCAGATCCTCGCTAGCCGTATTGAGGTGAGGCGCCCACTCAGGATGAGCATGCGCGCCAACCTTCTTGTCCTTCTCGACACGATCGACCTTTTTACCCTCGGCAACCCGACGACCAGGATCCTTGCGAGTTCCCGCCGCAGCAACCCGAGCCCGAGACTTCTTACCCATAACCAACACCTCACAAGAGGAAACGAATAGCCAACGCTACCCAGTGTACCCTCTAAGCAACGTCACCGCCCCAACCGGCCCCCACAAAAACGTGCCGCCCCATAAGGGGCGGCACACAAACTTCTTATCAGCTTTTCTGTAACGAGCACGCGACGACCCAACGCCGGAGCGCAGGGCGGGAAATGCCTTTGCCTCGCGCGACCCTGCGCAGCCGTGAGCGAGAGGGAAAGGCATTTCCCGCCCTGCGCTCCGCAGCAGCCAGCGCCACGCGCTAGTAGTTCACCACCTGCTCCTCAAAGTACGCCTTCGGGTGGTTACACACCGGGCACACCTCAGGCGCCTCGGCACCAACGTGCAGGTGCCCGCAGTTCAGGCACTTCCACACCTTCACGCCCTCACGCTCAAACACCTCGCCCGACTCGATGCGCTCGACGAGTTTGTTGTAGCGCTCCTCGTGGGCCTTCTCGACGGCGGCGACGCCACGGAACTTCTCGGCGATCTCGACAAAGCCCTCCTCCTCGGCGGTCTTGGCGAACTCGTCGTACATCGTGGTCCACTCGTAGTTCTCGCCCGCAGCGGCGTCGCGCAGGTTGTCCAGAGTGCCCGGAACGGCGCCGTCGTGCAGATACTTAAACCACAGCTTGGCGTGCTCGGACTCGTTGCCCGCCGTCTCGGCAAAAATATTCGAGATCTGAACGTAGCCGTCCTTTTTGGCCTTGGATGCATAGTAGCGATACTTGGTGTGTGCCTGGGACTCACCGGCAAAAGCGGTCTCGAGGTTCTTCTTGGTTTGGGAATTCTCAAAATCCATAGGTGTACTTCCCTTCAACGCATGCCGCCCACAGACTTTGAGCGGCCTTGCTTTAAGGATGCCCTCATGCCGAGAATTTAAACCTTACAATCCCGTTCTTCAGATTCGAGTGAGCTACACACTCAGCCAACGATCGCCCTCGGAGCCGCAAAAGCCCTCGCGCTCCAGATCGGCAAGAATGCTTGCGACCAGCTCGCGCTCGACCGGCTCTCGGCCGGCTGCCGTCTCCATCTCGTTAACGCCTGCAACGGCTTCATCGAGCGTAATACCTGCCGGTTGTCCATCGCGCGCCGCCAGCAGCATGCGCACAATGTGGGCGCGCTTTTGGCGACGCGAGCCCTCGAACTTGGACTGACGACTATAGCCCGCCGAGCGCCTGGACGGATTGGGCAGCGTCTTCTTAAGATACGCGCCATAATCTAGCAGCGCGTAATACCACGCGCGCGGCGTGTCGGCATCGTCTTGAGGCACGGCAAAGGGCGCAATCTCATCCGCCGCCGCACCAGGGGCCGCCGGACAGGCGGCTTGAATCAGCGGCACCAGCTCGCGATCGGGAACAGCCGGTACATCGGGAAAGAAGTGATGCAGAAAGACTGTGCGCACGTTGGTCTCTAGATACACACCCGGAAGATCAAACGCAAACGACCGGATACCCTGCGCCGTTGCCGGGCCAATACCAGGCAGAGCGACCAAGTCACGCGTCTCACGCGGAAACTCCCCGTCCCAGTCCTCTACAACGCGCTGAGCGGCCCCATGAAGCGCCAGAGCGCGTCGGTTGTAGCCCATGCCCTGCCAAGCGTCCAAAACATCGGAAGGCGCGGCCTGGGCAAGCGCCTGCACAGTCGGAAAACGATCGAGCCACACCGGCATGCGCGCCTCCACACGCGGCACCTGTGTTTGCTGCAGCATGACCTCGGAAAGCCAAATGATGTACGGGTCACGCGTACGGCGCCACGGAAGGTCGCGATAACGCAGGACCCCTTCCGAACGAATCATCGAACGAAAGGGGTCCTGAATCATGGCTATGCTCCTTATGCGGCGTTATTCCTCCCGGTAAGCGCACGCGCAGGTGGCGTACTCGGGAAACGCTTCGCGGTCGGCGAACTTGGGATCGACGGCCGGGAACTGGCGGTGAGCGACGATGTCGCCGAGCGAAACGGAATCGAGGTAGTCGCGCATCAACGCCTGGGCTCCGGCCCACAGGGGATGATAGCAGCACGTGCCCATGCGCGCACAGTCACCATCGGGCGCGGTGCAATCGTTCATAACCATAGGGCCCTGAACGGCCTCGACGACCTGGCGGATAGCAACATCGTCCGGACTGACCTTGAGACGCATGCCACCGTGGACGCCACGCAGGCTCTCCACAATACCGGCCTGGACCAAACCGTGCTGAATCGAGCGGGCAAACGAATACGGGACATTGACCTCTTCGGCAGCGGTGCGAACAGAAAGCAAACGCTCCGGATCCTCGGCAAGCATCGCCAGCATACGAAGGGCGTAATCAGTCTTCCTCGATATGTCCATTTTTCCCCTTTCAAGGAATACGAACAGCTCGAACGAGCTCCGGGGCCGAGCTTGTGTCGAGACGCTAAATGACCGCCAGGACATCCAAATGGTAAATCGGATATCCACTGAGTGCCGCGCTTGGAGCGAAATGCATCAAATGCGGCGCACAGTGCAATTTAGTATAACCTAACCCCCTGTCTCGTTGAACAGGTGTTGCGCAACAAAGCTGTTGTTCAGACAGATATACTTATTAGATTTTACTTGCGTTCCCGAAGGCGCGGGGATTCTGGGCGAAGATGCACCAGGGCAATCGTTCTATCGAAACAAAGTGCATCAAACGCAAAAAGCCACGTCCGAAGACGTGGCTTTAATTGCGTTGGCGGGAAGTACGGGGCTCGAACCCGCGACCTCCGACGTGACAGGCCGGCGCTCTAACCAAACTGAGCTAACTCCCCAGGCAGACGTTCGCGTTTGTTTCCGCTCGCGTGCGCTGCGGGGATTAGTATACACAGAAGTCTGTCCGGCGCGCAACAACTTTTTTGAAAAAATTTTTCGGTCCCTCCGGGAGGGTCTCCGGGGCCGGCGGGCGCGGGTTAAGTTTGCTGCTCTACAGTCCTGCGCAAGACGGAAAGCACATTAAGTGCTTTCCTTTGCGTGCGGAACTCGCGACAAACTTAACCCGCGCCCGCCGGCCCCGGAGACCCTCCCTGCCGTCACATTGTTCGAGCCGTTGTTGTTGCTCGCCGCTTCGCGGCTCGGCGGCCCCGTTCTCCGCGGCGGGGTTGTCTAAGGTTTTTGTTGAAGCTCGGCCATTGGCTCAAATGGAAACGGGGAACGCATCTGCATCCCCCGTTTTTGTTGCGGTTAGTCTAGGTCAATAAACTTGGTGCTTAGGATCTTGCCGTCTTTTACTAGCATTCTGGCCATGGTGGGGCCTCGGGTGCCTCTGGGGTAGCTGGCGCTGCCCGGGTTGAGGACTAAGCAACGGCCCACTTGGGCTTCTTTGGTTACGTGGGTGTGGCCGTTGATGGCTACGTCTACGGATCCCACCGGAAGGTCTTCGCGGTAGTGGGCTACGGCGAATTTAAGGCCTTCGTAGGTAAAGAGCGCAAGACGGTCTACATCGGGGCCGTAGTCGCGGTAGTAATCGTTGTTACCCAGTACGGCCCGCACGGGGGCGATGGTGCATAGGTGCTCGTAGTCCATCTCTGACGTGAGGTCGCCGGCGTGGATGATCAGGTCTGCGCCCTCAAGCTCATCCAGGAGCGCAGGCGATAAATAGCCGTGGGTGTCCGAGATGATGTCGATACGCTTGGCGCTTGCACTGTTCATGGGATCCCTTCCGCAAAAAAACGATTCGGCAGATACATACAAAAAAGCCCCACGGCTCCGCAGACGATGGGTCTACAGGGCTGCGGGGCCAGTGTGCTAGAGACTCAGAGCCTTCTTGAGCGGCACGACGCGGCGGCGCGAAACCGGCACGCGTTCGTCGACGCCCGTAATGCCCAGCTGGATGGCGCCCGAGGGCACCGTCTCCACATCCGTGACGCACGCCAAGTTGACGATATAGCGGCGGTGAACACGGAAGAAGCCAAAGTCGCAGAGCTTGGCCTCAAACTGCGCCAGCGAGGTCGTCGACAAAAAGCGATCATCGACGGTATAGATGCAGGAGTAATCGTCCTTGGCCATGATAAAGCGAATGTCGTCCACGGGAATGAGCACCTTGCGGCCGCCCTTTTCCACCGGGATACGCTCGATGGTCACCTTGCTGTCCGTAACCGGCTTGGTGCGTTGCATGACCTTCTCGATCGCGCGATCCAAGCGAGCTTCCTCGACCGGCTTCATCAGATAATCGACGGCATCCACGTCGAATGCCTCGACCGCATGGTCACTATACGCAGTCACAAACACGATCGCCGGCGGATTTTTGAGCTTATGCAGCGCCTCGGCAAGTTGCAGGCCCGAGGCACCGGGCATCGAGATATCGAGAAACACGACATCCACGCGACTTTCCATAAGCATCTCGATGGCGGAGCGGACGCTCGACGCCTCCGTGATCGTGCCGATCTTGCCCGTTTGCTCGAGCAGGAAGCGAAGCTCCGAGCGAGCCGGCGCCTCATCATCCACAATCATCGCACGCAGCATAGGGATAAAACCTTTCGTCAACTAACTACGCCGGGCATCCGTCGCATGACGTTGAGCCCGTAGCCTTTTATTTTACTCTTGAATGTCGAAGATGCTCTCTGACAAATCAAGATGAAGGAGCACTTTGGTGCCCTTGCCCGGCGCCGATTCGACACGCGTATAGGAGTGCGGCCCATAAAAGCGATGGATGCGCTCCGAAATATTGTGCATGGCCACACCGGCGCCGCCACCCTGGGGAGAGCTGGCGTCGGGACGGGCAGAACGCTCGTCAAACAGTCTGGCGGCGGTACCCTCATCCATGCCCACGCCATTATCGGCCACGGCAATCAAGATTGCATCCTCGCCGTCTTGGTGAACGGTCACGTCGATCCTCAGGGCGTCGTCATCGCCCATACCATGACGTACGGCGTTCTCGACAATCGGCTGGATCACGAACGCCGGCACCAGCGTATCTTCCACGTCCTCGGACACATCGAACGTCGCAAGCACGCGGTCCTCGCCAAAGCGGGCCTTCTCAAAGGTAAGGTAGCGCTTGGTCTGTGCGACCTCGCGCGAGACCGGAATAAGCGATCCCGAGTTGTCGAGCGTGGCACGATAGAACGATGAGAACTCACGAAGCAGTTCGCGGGCCCGCAGCGGGTCGGTGCGCGTAAACGATGCAATGGTGTTCAGCGTGTTGAACAGGAAGTGCGGGTTAATCTGCGCCTGCAGCGCACGCACCTCGGCGCGCGCCGTGAGTTCCTTTTGCACCTCGAGCTCGTGGATGGCGAGCTGCGTGGACAAGATCTCGGCAAAGCCCGAGGCAAGCGCGTACTGGGTACGGTCGACGGCGCGCGGGGTCTTGTAGTAGAACTTGAGCGTGCCGACGGTACGATCGCCCACCTTGATGGGGGCGATAATGCCGGCGGGGACTTGGTTGTGCGAGCCATCCGAGCCCACGACATCCACCATACGGTTGAACGACTGCACGATGCCATGTTCGATAACGTAGCGTGTGGCAAGCGTGTGGATGGGAGAATCTGGCAGTAGTTTTTCCTCAAACTCGCCTGCGCAGGCCAACACGTTGCCCTCGTCGGTGATGGCCACCGTCATGGCGCGCGTCTCGGGCAAAATGCGCCGGCACACCAAACGCGCCGACTCCTGCGTCAGACCGCCCTTAATGTCCTCGAGCATGGCCGAGGCCACCGAGAGCGTCTCCTCGGTGTACTGGGAGCGCACCGAATCGGGATTGAGCGTCAAAAAGATAAAGATGCACAGAAAGATGCACAGCAGCGCGCAGGCAATCACCGTGGCGATCGGCTCGATACCGGTCACCAAGGCAAAAATAAAGTACACCAGCACACAAATGGCGCAGGCAACGGCAATGATGCGAAAGATTGATATTGAACTATCGCGCTGGGCGCGGCGGTCGATCATTCGGCCCCCTCCAGGATACTGATCAGTTGTGCGTCACGCCAAAGCCCGTCCATAATCTTGGGCCAAAAGCTCTGGAAACGCAGGTAGCTTGCAGCGTTTTGGCGCGCATAGGCCTTTGCCTCGCCGATACCATGGCGCCAAATGCGCAGGTAGCCCTCATGCTCGCGGGTAAACACGCTGCGGACCATAGCGGTCTTGCGCACGCGGTCGTCGAGCTCGCGCGAAATCCACGGGCCCGGGTAGGGCATGAGTGATGCCGCCGTAACGGGAATGAGCTCCTTTTGATGCGCGGCGAATGTCAACTTGGCCCGTTCGTAGTACCAACGGTATACATCCTGCATAAAGCGCGGTGAGCGCTTTTCAGACTCCGGAGGCAGATGGCGCACGGTCCACTCGTTATCGAACCACACGTCGTAGCCAAACATGCGCATGTTAAAGAGGTAATCCAAGTCCTCGCCGCGGGTGATAAACGGGTCAAAGGCCACACGCGTAAAGGCGCGGGCGTGCAGGGCCATCAGGCCGCCGCACACGTAGTTGGAGCGCGAGATGCGAGTGCCCGAGAGCGCCTTTTTCATCCAACGGTTGAACTCGATGCGCTTGGTCCACCAACGATGGCAGATGCCCGCCTTGTCCGTGGGAGCCAGCGGCGAGCCGTCGCGATCGTAGAAATAACCGCTCTTGACCAAGATCGGCAAGCCCTGACGCGTCTGCTGCCCCAACGCATAGGTCGCGCGCTTCATAAAGTCGGCGTCGATGACAGTCTCATCGTCATCCAAAAAGATAACCGCGTCATGCCCCAGCACAGCGGCACAGGCTAGCCCCATATTGCGGATGGCACCGTAGCCTCGCAGGCTCACGCACTCGCCCGAACCCTTGGGCGCGATCTGAGCAACCCGGTCTGCGATATGCGAGGCCTGGGTGTTGGTGACAACGGTGACTTTGAGCGTGGGATGCGCGTCGACAATCTCGCGCACGCGCAGCGACACATCGGCTGTGGCAGAAACGGGACAGACCACCAAAAGGATGATGCGCGGGATGTCACGTACCTGCTCAAGCGAGGCCAGGCAGCGGTCGAGTTCGGGATTGTCGGCGTTGAGTCGCGTCGAATGATCATAGGTGCCAGGGGCGTTTGCGCAAGCGTCATCGCCCGCCCAATACGTTGGAATCACGACCGTGGCGTTCATGCCTTACCCTCCCTGCAACACAAAAACGGGACGCCGCCAAACACAGGCGACGCCCCGCGACCTAGCTGATTCCATCATACCCACTTGGGCAAATCATTGCTCGCAAGTCGCAATGTTTATTGCGGATAACCCCAAAAGAGTACCGTGGACAGGCACAATAGCCGCTCGCTCCTATGCGGCATGCTCTGCCGCCCGAGTCATGCGGGACAGGCGGACCAGCAGCATAAAGCCAACGATCAGCAGCACGCCAATGGAAAGGACGCCCAGCGACGGGTTGCCGGTCAGCGAGGTGACGACCGACACCAGGAAGGTGCCCATAACGCTTGCATAACGACCAAAGATGTCAAAGAAGCCGTAGTACTCGTTGGACTTTTCCTTGGGGATAATGCGGCCAAAGTAGCTACGGCTGAGCGCCTGCACGCCGCCCTGGAACAGGCCGACCATAATGGCAAGCACCCAAAACTCAAAGGCGGTCTTTAGGAAGAACGCGGCGAACAGCACAATGCCCATATAGGCGGCGACTGCCACCAAGATCATGTTGAGCGTGCCCACGCGTCCGGCGAGCTTGCCGTAGATGATGGCGGACGGAAAGGCCACGAACTGCGTGACGAGCAGCGCCAGGACCAACTGGGTCGAATCGATGCCCAAAGCCGAGCCGTAGCTGGTAGCCATGGAAATGACCGTGTGCACACCGTCGATATAGAAGAAGAACGCAATCATGTAGACCAGCACGGTCTTGTTGTGGGCGATCTCGCGCATGGTGTGTCCGACCTCGGAGAACACACCGCCCACGATGCGGCCGATAGTGTCCTCGGGACCGCGCTCGCGACCATACTTTTGCTTATAGGTGTGAATGAGCGGCAGGGTAAAGATGAGCCACCAGGCACCAGTGATGATAAAAGACAGACGCGTTGCCAGCATGGTGGGGACGCCAAGAGCGGGGCCACCCATGATGAGCGCCAGGCAGATGACGAACGGCACGGTGGAACCGATGTAGCCCCAGGCATAACCCGAGCTGGACACGGCGTCCATGCGCTCGTCGGTGGTAACGTCGGGCAGCATGGCGTCGTAGAACGTCATAGAAGAGTTAAGGCCGATGGTGCACAGCACGTACACGGTCAAAAATGCCATGGCGGACATTGGGATAGCCTGCGCCAGGCAAAGAACCAGGCCCGTGAGGAAAAAGCCCAAGAAGAACTTGATTTTGTTGCCAGCGTAGTCGGCAAGTGCGCCCAGAATGGGCATGAGCATGGCGATGACCAGCGAGGCGATCGTCTGTGCATTGCCCCAGGCGACCACCAGGTCGGCCGAGGAAGCGCCGGTATTGATGGCGTTAAAGTAAATGGGCACCACCGAGGTATTGAGCAGCACGAGGGCCGAATTGCCCACATCGTACATAACCCAGTTACGCTCGAGCTTGGTGTATTTCATGGACAGGGGCCCTTTCGTATTCGCCCAATATGCAGTTAGTTCATCGTACCCCAATTGCACAGAGGCACCGATAAGGATTCGGCAAAGGGGCGCGCACGGACCCTACTCCTCGCGGTCGAACTCCTCGTCGGCGTCGAGTACGCGGCCGCTGTAGTTGATATGGCCGGTCACGGCCTCCATGTCGCCGGTCTCGATAAAGCGGGCGACGGTGAGCTCGTAATCGACCAGTGCGCGCTCAAAGACCTCGGGGAAGCTCTCGGTCGAGACCTCATCGGTAAAGGGGTTCTTCCATGTCAGGTGGCCCAGGTTACCGGTGCGCTCGGGCAGCTCCGTCGTCACGCGATGGGCAAGGCCGTCGAGCAGCGAGTAGTCGTGCACCAAGCCCTCGACCAG
>URVZ01000038.1 GCA_900551365.1 uncultured Collinsella sp. | reverse complement strand
CAGTCGTTTAAGAACGTCCCCAACGACTACATAGCATGAGAGTGGATAATCTCCCAGTTTGGGCTCGCATTCAGGCTCAAAGTGGGAGATTATCCACTCTCGTTTCTGTTCTGCCTACATTTGTAGGAACAGTTCGTGGAGGCGGGTGTCTTCGTCGAGTTCGGGGTGGAAGGTTACGCCGAGCTGGTTGTCTTGGCGGGCGGCGACGATGCGGCCATCGACTTCGGCCAGGGCCTCGGCATCGCCGTGGACCTCGACGATGCGGGGCGCGCGGATAAACGTCAGCGGCACTTCACCGTCGATGCCGGCTAGCTGCCCCTTGGTTCGAAAGCTGCCGAGCTGCCTGCCGTAGGCATTGCGCTCGACAAGTACATCCATGGTTGCCAGGCGCGGCGTGCCCTTATCGTCATGGGCGGCAAGGTCGTGAGCCAGCAGAATCAGGCCGGCGCAGGTGCCCAGGACGGGCATGCCTTCAACAATGCGGGTGCGAAGCTCCTCGAGCATGCCCAACTCATCAAGCAGCTTCCCTTGAACGGTAGACTCGCCGCCGGGAAGTACCAGACGGTCAAAGTCCGGCTTCAAATCAGCCGCCTGCCTCAGCTCAATACAGCGCGCGCCCAGCTCGGATAGTCTTGCCTCGTGCTCGGCAAATGCGCCTTGGACCGCCAGCACGGCGACCGTTTGGTCTGCATAATCGCTCATGTGCGATCCTTTCTGCCGGACTAGCGTCCGCGCTCCTCCATGATGATTTCGATCTCGTCGGCGTTGATGCCCACCATGGCCTCGCCCAAGTCCTCCGAAAGCTCGGCGATGAGCTTGGCATCGGTGAAGTTTGCCACGGCCTTGACGATGGCGGCGGCGCGCTTGGCGGGGTCGCCGCTCTTAAAGATGCCCGAGCCGACAAAGACGCCCTCGGCGCCCAGTTGCATCATCAGCGCGGCGTCGGCAGGGGTCGCTACGCCGCCGGCGGCAAAGTTCACAACGGGAAGCTTGCCCGTGGCATGGACCTCGCGCACCAGCTCGACCGGAACCTGCAGTTGCTTGGCTGCCTCAAAGAGCTCGTCGTCGCGCAGAGCAACAACGTCACGGATCTGCTTTTGGATCTTGCGCATGTGGCGTACAGCCTGGACGACGTCGCCCGTGCCCGGCTCGCCCTTGGTGCGGATCATCGTGGCGCCCTCGGCAACACGGCGCAGCGCCTCGCCCAGATCGCGGGCGCCGCAGACAAACGGCACGTCAAACTGGGTCTTGTCGATGTGATAGACGTCATCGGCAGGGGAGAGAACCTCGGACTCATCGATGTAGTCGATCTCGATGGCCTGAAGGACCTGCGCCTCGACGATGTGACCGATGCGGCACTTGGCCATGACGGGGATGGAGACGGCCTCCTGGATGCCCTTGATCATCTTGGGGTCGCTCATGCGCGAGACGCCGCCTGCGGCACGGATGTCGGCCGGAATGCGCTCGAGTGCCATGACGGCGCAGGCGCCCGCCTCTTCGGCGACGCGTGCCTGCTCGGGCGTGGTGACGTCCATGATGACGCCGCCCTTGAGCATCTGCGCGAGCTCGCGATTGAGTTTGACGCGATCGGCCTTGCTGGTCTGTTCTGGCATGGTTGCTCCCTTGGTTGGCATGTGCATTGCTTGACGGAACATCCTATCTGGGAGCTGGGTATGGCGAAATACTCAGTTTTCGAGATAATAATAAGGTCAGACTAATACCAGATTGAACAGCTCGATAAGATCAGGTGGCAAACTCATGCTTGACTACAATTTGGAAAAACGCGGCGAAGCATCGCTCTATGAGTATGTTTACCAGCAAATTCGAGATGATATCGTAGCTGGACGCATTGTGGCGGGGGAGCATTTGCCGTCTAAGCGCGCCTTTGCCAGTCATCTGGGAATCAGTGTCATTACTATCGAGAATGCATATAGCCAGCTACTTGCCGAGGGCTATATTTGCTCAAAGCCGCGGCGTGGCTACTACGCTTGCAAGCTTCCGGATGCACCGGTTTTGCCTTTGGCTTCGGAGGGCATCGACCGAGATGCCGTCTCTGTGGACCCCAGCGCGCATGATGTCCGCGGGCGGGTCGAGCAATTCGACGCACTTTCTCCTTCCGCTTTGGAGGCGGCGCGGCTTTGGCAAAGCTCACTGCGGGCGACGCTGGCATCCGAAGACGAGCGCGAGATCTTTTCGCCCGCACCGGTACAGGGCACCGTTCGGCTACGATGCGCAATTGCTCATCATCTGCGCGGGACGAGGGGTATGAATGTCGACCCCGACAACATTGTTATCGGTGCGGGCGCCCAGCTGCTCGATACCATGTTGGTTCAGCTGCTTGGCGCGGACAAGGTGTATGCGGTTGAGGATCCGGGCTATTTGCGTCTGACGCGCATCTATCAGGCTATGGGTTGCAAAGTTCGACATATCCTGTTGGATGATGACGGCGTGGACCTGAGCGCTCTGCAGAAAACTGGGACCGATATCCTTCACCTTATGCCGTCGCATCAGTATCCCACCGGTCTTGTGACGAGCATTGCGCGTCGCTATGCGCTGCTGAGCTGGGCCGCCGAACGGCCGGGTCGATATCTCATCGAAGATGATTTTGATTGTGAGTTTCGCCTTGCCGGCAAGCCGATTCCCGCGCTCGCATCGATCGATGCCGCCCAGTCGGTTATTTACACCAACACGTTTTCGAAGAGCCTGTCATCGGCGTTGCGTCTAGCGTACATGGTGTTGCCCGATGAACTAATGGAGCGGTTTAGGCGCAACCTTGGTTTTTACGCCTCGTCGGTGAGCTCTGTTGACCAGGTTGCTTTGGCGCGTTTACTGGAATCGGGTGATTACGAGCGACATGTGAACCGCGTGCGCGTGCGCGCTCGCGAGGCGCGCGATGGCCTGGCGGCGCTTGTGCGGAAGGCGTTTCCGGCAGGGGAAGTCTCGATCGAGCATGCAGACGCGGGTCTTTACTGCACTGTGGTTGCGGAGCGCGGAACGGGCGGAAGCTCTTTTGCGCGGGCTCTCACGCGCTCGGGTATTCCGTTTATCGATATCAGTGACTGTTATTGGTGTGCCGATGGCGCATCTGTCCCTGAAAACTCAACTCAAATTCTTGTCCAGTATGACGACCTGAGTCCGGAAGTGCTTAATACCTTGGAATTGCAGCTAATGGGGGCGCTCTGCAATCTAAGTGAGTAGACTTTTGGCGCTTTGGCGACCGGGTCGTTTTGAAACAAGCTATCTACCTGTGGTTTTGAGAAGCAGGATGACTGGCCTGCGCGGCAAGTTCGAAAAAGTCTACTCACTTGCCGCGTAAAGCTTCTGCATGAGAAAAAAAATGGGGTTTTCAACAGGGCTTCGTCCAGCTCTCGACAAGCTTTTGGCCAGTTGGGGAGGGCTGTTGAAAACTTGGCAGTCCGTTCGGCGCCATTTTTGGTGCGTTCGCGCCAATGCGTGACTGACTGGGTTGAAATTCGTGTTCTCCTGTGCCTATGAAGGATCTACTTTGTGACATATCGGCTTTTAGGTACTGGCGTTTGCCTCCTCAAGTCCGCGCTTTGTGTCCGCCGCTTCCACGACCGGAAGAAGACCGGCAGCGATATGATCTCGCCCGCAACCCGACGGCTGCGGTCGCGCTCGGTTTTCCGTTGTATACATTGGTTCGGACGAGAAACAAACGGACTTGTCCTGCCAGCATTAGGCAGCGGCTGTTCCTTGGTGAGCTTCCCAGGGAATCCGTGCTGGAAACGGAGCATGGGTTTTTGATTACGTCTCCTCTACTGACGGCATTCATCATGTTGCGGCATCTGACGGATCTTCAGCTTCTTTTGGTATTGGCGGAGATGTGTGGCTTGTTTGCGGTGTGTGCCCTGCCGGCGGCACTTGAGGCGGAGCTTTCGCGTGCAATTGATTCGGGCGCGATTTCGACAACGTTCGGTTGGGTGCGCTGTCCGTCCGAGGACGGCACCGCCTCAAATTTATGGCGTCGAGACGCTTTGGTTTTGGGCGGAGACCTTCACCGTTTTTGTTCAGATGTTTGCGGGATACGTTACGGCAATAGATTTAGGGAGGTGTCGCAACTCGTTCCATTGGGTGCCGCATCGCCTTTTGAGGTCGAGGCGAATTTGTTGCTTGCACTGCCGCGGTCCCTGGGAGGCGAAGGTTTTTGTGGCATAGAGCTTAATGTTGAAGTGATACTAAGCACAAGTGCTCGAGCGATTGTGGGAAAGTCCCGTGTATATATCGACCTACTTCTTTCTTCGCCGGACGGTAGGCGACAGGTGGCCATTGAATGTCAGGGAAAGGCCTCGCACGGACGCGCAGGGGATGGCTTGCGTGACGCTGACCGCATGACGGCCCTTCAGGCCATGGGCTACGATGTGCTTCTCCTTACACACAGACAGATATCGGATGAGGATAGATTCCGCGCGATCGTTAAGGCCGTATGCAGGATGCTCGATGCTGAATATCGTGATAAAAGCTCGGATGAGCAAAGGGCTGAGGCATTACTCCGGTCTGAACTATTCATTGACTGGACAAAATTGGGAGTAATCGACGGAAAGATGCCCGCTAGACACAAAATGGCTCGATCGTGGACGGCTGCGGTTCTAAGTGAGTAGACTTTTGGCACTTTGGCGACCAGGCCGTTTTGCAACAAGTCATTTACCTGCGGCTTTATAAAGCAATATGGGTGGTGTGCTCGGCAAGTTCCAAAAAGTCTACTCACTTAGTTTTTGACGAGAAGCCGATGCCGAAGGCGGTCCTATTTCAGGGCGTTAACAAGTTCGTGAGGCACGAAAAAGGCCCGAACCAATACGGTCCGGGCCTCATCGAGCTTGAGGTTATGTCTCAGGCGGTTGGCTTAGCCAAAGTAGCGCTTGAGCAGGCCGGCGAAAGCCTTGCCGTGGCGGGCCTCGTCGCGAGCCATCTCGTGCACGGTGTCGTGGATGGCATCGAGGCCGGCGGCCTTGGCACGCTTGGCAAGATCGGTCTTGCCGGCGGTGGCGCCGTTCTCGGCTTCAACGCGCATCTCGAGGTTCTTCTTGGTGGAGTCGGTCACGACCTCGCCCAGGAGCTCGGCGAACTTGGCGGCATGCTCGGCCTCCTCGTGGGCAGCCTTTTCCCAGTACAGGCCGATCTCGGGATAGCCCTCGCGATGAGCGACGCGAGCCATGGCCAGGTACATACCGACCTCAGAGCACTCGCCCTCAAAGTTGGCGCGCAGGTCGGCAACGATGTCCTCAGAGACACCCTCCATCTTGGCGACGCCCACGACGTGCTCGGCGGCCCACTCGAGCTGGCCCTCCTCCTGCTTCAGGAAACGAGAACCGGGAACGCCGCACTGGGGGCACTTAAAATCCTCGGGCAGCTGGTCGCCGTCGAACTCTTCCACATAACCGCAAACGGGGCAAACAAACTTCATGATTCGATCCTTTCGATCGATGGCGATTGCGCGCTCGTCCGGTCCCGTAAGGGCCCTCTCCGGACGTGCGTCTTGACGAGTTCTATTATCCATAAATGAGACTGAATGTGAAGTCTATTAGGAATGATTTTTAATAAAACAATTTAACCGCTTCCGTCTAACAGCGTCCACATAGCCCGCAGCGGACGCAGCCGTTGCAGATGAACTTGCTTCCGCAGGTTTCGCACCACTCAAAATACGGCGGATCCCAAAGCTCCGAACTGGGAATTTCCAAGCCGAGCGGATCCCTTAGATCCCATTCGATTTGGCGGCCGCGATGCTGTAGACCCGATTTCCATGCCAGCTCGCTCTGCAGATTTTTACCACGAAGGTGATATGATCGCCCGTCCTTAACGAAGGTGCTTCCGGTTTCGATGAAAGCGAACGTCGCATTTGCTGCCACGCATTCAGCGTGCAAATTGCGCACCCATTCGTAATGACAGGGACGAGCTCCTGCGTAGTTTTCTCCGCCCACGATGACCTGCTCGATGCCGTCGGGCTTTCCAAGGCTACCGGGCGCGGCTTTCTCGACCGACGCGCTTCCGATAAACGGCGCACACATGATGCCGCGGTGTGCTGCGGGCGTGGCGAGCAGGAGGGGAATCCGCTCATTTGCCCTGCATTGGTTTTCGCAGGTTACGTTAAGCATGACGTTATGCCAGCCATCTCCCCAGTCGCTGGGCAGACAGTCGCAAAAACGCTCGGGGCGTTTGGTCAGAATGAAGAACTTTACGTCGGGCCTCTGGCGAATGATGTCCCATACCTCTGGCCGCCAGGGATCGGCCTCGGGCAACAAGAAGTCGCTCGTCATGCAGATACGGATAAGCTCGCCGGCGCGAACTTTGTAGCTGCCGTCTCGGCGGCGCTGGAGGGGATAGGTAAAGCCCGACTTGCTTTTGGTAATCACGGAGGGGTCGATACCGCGTTGTCCGTCCATGTAATACATGTAGCAGTTGTCGCATCCCTCGCTGACGCGCGTGCAGCCATGCCAGGGGTTCCAGATGTCGTGCACCTTTGCGCCTCCTTTGCGGCGGACGTGAATCCAATGGACCCTGAAAGACTAACACCGGATGACGCCAAGCAGCTCCGAACAATATGAAGATGTTGATTGATTGACGTTTGGCGGGCAGTCTACGTGCCGCGATGAGTACAATCGGTCGAGCAAATGTTGACCAATCAACAAATGAAGGAGTTTCCTTTATGCATCTAGCCCGTCGTGCCTGGTGCCGAACATATCAGACGGTTTTTCGCATTGCATTGCCGATCCTGCCCTATACCGAGCCGCGCATTTTAGAGCATGCCGAGGATGTGCCCGCGGTGCTTCAAAAGCGCTCGATCCAGAAGGTCCTTATCGTGACGGATCCCGGCATTGCCCGTCTGGGGCTCACGGCACCGCTCGAGACGGCGCTCGCATGCAGGGGGATTGGCGTTACGGTCTATGCCGAAACGCGTGCAAACCCCACGGTTTCAAACGTGGAAGAAGCGGCGTCCCTGTATCGAGAGAGCGCCTGCCAGGCCATTATCGGCTTTGGCGGTGGCTCGGCCATGGACTGTGCCAAGGGCGTGGGCGCACGCATTGCGCAGCCAAACAAGCCCATCAACAAGATGCGCGGCCTGCTGCGGATTCATCGTCGCCTGCCGCTGCTCATCGCCGTTCCCACTACCGCCGGTACGGGAAGCGAAGTCACGCTTGCGGCGGTAATTACCGATGACGGGACGCACTACAAATACCCCATTAACGACTTTGTGCTCATCCCGCGTTTTGCAGTCCACGACCCCGAGTTTACGTGCGGCTTGCCCGCTTCCATTACGGGGCAGACGGGCATGGACGCCCTGACGCATGCCGTTGAGGCCTTTATCGGGCGAAGCACCACGCCCTATACGCGCAAGATGGCGCGACAGGCGGTGCAGCTTATCCACGACAATTTGCTCGAGGCCTATGAGCATGGTGACGACATGCGCGCTCGTCGCAATATGCTTTCGGCGGCGTATAAGGCGGGCGTTGCGTTTACCCGCTCCTATGTCGGATATGTGCATGCCATCGCGCACAGTCTGGGCGGCCGATACGGAATTCCGCACGGTTTGGCCAACGCGATCATCCTGCCGCACATGCTTCGCGCTTATGGTGACGCCGCCGCCCCCAAGCTTGCCGATCTTGCTCGCATGGCGGGCATTGCGCCGGCTACCGCGCAGGATAGTCTTGCGGCCGAGGCCTTTATCGATTGGGTCGACCGCATGAACGAGATCCTGGGAATCCCCAAATATGTCTCGGGCATTCGCCGCTCCGACATTCCCGAGATGGCGGCGCATGCCGATGCCGAGGCCAATCCGCTGTACCCCGTTCCGCTTTTGATGGACCGCTTGGAGCTCGAGCGTATGTACGAGGTCGTCGCGGGTGGTATGTTTGAGGACGAGAACTAGGAGGGTGCCATGAACACCGAGGAAATTGCGCGCATCGTCGGCGATCAGCGCACTTACTTTAAAACGCACGCTACGTTTGATGTTGATGCCCGACGTCGCACGCTCGTGAGTTTACGCGATGCGGTACGGGCGCACGAGGCCGATATTGCCCATGCACTCAAGACCGATTTGGGAAAGTCGCATGACGAGGCATATATGTGCGAGATCGGCACGTCGCTTTCCGAGATTCGTCATCAGATCGCTCACGTGGCTCGATGGAGTCGTCCGCGCCTGCGTCCGTGTGACCTTGCCAACGCCGTGAGCGCGTGCAAAACGCAAGCCGTGCCCTATGGCGTCACGCTCATCATGGCTCCGTGGAACTACCCGTTTTTGCTAACACTCGAGCCGCTCGCCGGCGCCCTTGCCGCGGGCAATACCGTGGTCATCAAGCCGAGTGCCTATGCTCCGGCATCGAGCGCGGTGCTCAAGCAAATCTGTGAAGAGGCATTTGATCCGTGCCTGGTGACGGTTGTCGAGGGCGGGCGCGCCGAAAACGAAGCGCTGCTCGATGAGTGCTGGGACAAGATCTTCTTTACCGGTAGCGTTCCGGTCGGCAAACTCGTCATGGAGCGCGCAAGTAAAAACCTTACGCCCGTGACGCTTGAGCTGGGCGGAAAGAGCCCCTGCATCGTGGATGCGACGGCAAACTTGAAGGTTGCGGCGCGGCGTATCGCCTTTGGTAAATGGCTCAACGTGGGGCAGACCTGCGTGGCGCCCGACTACCTGCTGGTCGATGCGCGCGTGCACGACGAGCTGCTGGACCTCATCAGGGAAGAGGCCCGCCGTATGTTTGGCGAGCATCCGCTCGATAACGAGGATTATGGGCATATCGTCAACGCCAAGCATTTTGCGCGCGTGCGTGGGCTGATCGATCCCGATAAGGTTGTGCTTGGAGGCACGGCGCGCGAGTCATCGCTCAAGATTGAGCCGACGATTTTGGACGGCGTGACCCCCGATGACGCCGTGATGCAGGAGGAGATTTTCGGCCCCATCTTGCCGGTGCTGACGTTTGAGAGCCTAGACGAGGCCGAGACGTTTATTACGGATCGTCCGACGCCGCTGGCTCTGTATATCTTTAGCCAGGATCGCGCAGTTCAGCAGCGCTTTGTGCGTTACGTGCCCTTTGGCGGCGGCTGCGTCAACGACACGATTATGCACTTGGCTACGAGCCATATGGGCTTTGGTGGCATGGGTGCGAGCGGTATGGGGCAGTACCATGGACGCGAGAGCTTCGATACGTTTAGCCACAAGAAGAGCATCGTGAACAAGGCAACGTGGCTGGACGTGCCATTCCGCTATGCTCCTTACGCAAGCTGGAAGCACAAGTTCGTGCGCATGTTTGTGCATTAGAAAAGGGCGCAGGTAATACGAACAAGTGTTCCTATTACCCGCAATTTGCGTTAGACTACTGCCATGGGGTACGGATGGGCCAACTCCCTTTAGAAGGGAATTGGTATGAGCGTAAGCGATGTTATTTCGTTATTGGCGTTGTTAATCGTGGCTATAGAACTCGGCCTGTTTATCGGCCGAACGAAATAGCCGCCCCCGCGTAAGCGAAGACGGCCACTTCTCACGATGAAAACGTGTATCGGAGTTGGCAAGACCCGCGGCAACGGGTGCCATCCGTGTTCCTATCTTATCTGCAAGCGTTCTGTCGCGCAAGCGTTGAGGCAAACGATTGAAGGACGCAGACAGGATGTATTTGTGTCCGCACGGGACCGTGGACTTCTCAATAAGGTTACACACCGGTTTATCCGGCCGTTAGAGGAGCTGCTATGTACGAGCCTTCGCGTGTTCTTCTGTCATTTCACATTGCAGGATTTCAGTATACCGATGGCGCCTTGGTCTTGGGCGATCTTAAAGCGGGCGATAAACTGACGCTGTGTGCCGAGCGCGATAATCCCCATGACCCTGAGGCGGTTGCGATTTACTATGGCAAGACCAAACTTGGCTACGTTCCAGGAAACGAGGTCGGCCCACTGTCCTTGATGATGTATTACGGCCACGAGGACGTATTTGAGGCCCGCGTGCAACAGGTTGCCCCCGAGCGCAGCCCGTGGCATCAGGTGCGCGTTGGGCTCTATGTGGTGGATGCTCGCTAATCGGTATGGGAGACTGCCATGTTTGATGACGATGACCTGTTCGATCTGACAGACGATCCGTTTGAGTGGGATACGCTACTCGATGACGATGAGTTGGAGCGGGATCGTAAGAAGCGGCAGGGCAAGAACGCCCAGGGTGACGCTTCGAAAAAGCAAGACAAGCGCCGCCGCGGACTGTTCGGCGGGCTCTTTGGCTAACCGCCGCATCGCTGTGTCTGTATACTTAGCACGAGTTGGATGCATTGCGAAATGAGGGCATAGACGATGATGTGGTTTACCGCCGACCTGCACCTGGGCGATACGAATATCTTGCACGACATGGATCGACCGTTTGATTCGGTCGAGGAGATGAACCGCAAGGTCATCGATGCCATCAATGAGTGCGTGGCTGCGGACGACCGCCTCTATATCCTGGGAGACTTTACGTATCGCTTGCCCATGGCGGAGGCGGTGCGCCTGCGCGAGCGTATCGAATGCAAGAATGCGACGCTCATCCGCGGTAACCATGACGGCGACTGGGAAGATTCCGACGCCCCGCAAATTTGGGAAGACGTGCGCGATTACCTGGAGATTGCTCCCGGCTATGCCAAGGGCCATCGTCTGGTTATGAGCCACTACCCCATGCTCAGCTGGAACGGCAAGGCACGTGGCGCCATTATGCTGCATGGGCATATCCACAGCAGAGGTGACCGCGCCAACGCACGCAACCGCGATCGCGAGCGCCCTATCTTTCGCTACGATGTCGGTCTCGATGCCAACGAGTACAAGCCCGTAAGCCGCGATCAGATTCTTAGCTTCTTTGGGTTATAGGGCGCCAGAGCCACCACAAAGGGGACAGGCACCTTTGTGGTGGTTCTGGCGCCGTTGCCATTATGGCGGCGGCGCCTTTTTTGTCCGCGCGGCGCGGTAGAGTGTAGCCGGTTGATATTTGCGTCCATCGAGGAGCTGCTATGAACGAGATCAAGTGCCCGCATTGCGGCGAAGTTTTTAAGGTCGATGCATCCGGCTATGCGGATATCGTCAAGCAGGTGCGCGATGCCGAGTTCTCGCGCGACCTGGATGAGCGTGTGAAGGCTGTCCAGCGCGAGGGCGAGCAGGCGCTGGAGCTTGAACGCTCGCGTTCGACGGCCGCCTTGCAAAAGGCAGAGTCTCAGCGCAACGCTCAGCTTGTCGAGCAGAAGAATGCTGCAGCTCAGCAGCTGGCACAAGAGGTTGCCAAGCGCGATGCCGAGCTTGCCGAGTTGCGCGCTAAGCTCGAGGGCGCTGCCGCAGAGCGCGAGAGTGCAAGCCAGCGCGCGGCGGTTGAGGCCCGCGCCGATGCTCAAAAGGAGAATGCCGAGCTCCAGCGTGAGATTGATAGCCTGCGTGCGCAGCTTGGGCGCAAAGATGACGAAGCAAAGCTTGCCGAGTCGGCGGCGCGCAACGCTGCTCAAAACGATTTAGCTGCGCGCGACGCTCAGATTGCCGAGCTGCAGGCCAGGCTCGCCGCGGCGGACAAAGCCCAGGAGATGGCGCTTGCCGCTGCCGCGGCAGAGTCGCAGCGTGAGCTCGATGCCGCTCGCAGCGAGGCCGAGCGCGCGCTTACTGACTATCGTGCGAAGGTGCAAGAGAAGTTCTCCGCCGCAAAGGCTCAGTCCGAGCAAGAGGCCGAGGGCCTGCGTGCCCAGCTGCGCGAGCAGGAACTGATGGCAAAAATGAACCTGTCAGAGGCGGTCGCCGCGGCGGAGCGTGAGCGCGATGAGGCACGTGCCAAACTGACGAGCGAGCTGGCAGTGCGCGATTCTCGCGAGGAGCAGGCCAAGGCGGCACACGAGCTCGAGCTTGCGCAGGCCAAGCGTGCGAGCGATGACCTGATTCGCTACAAGGATGAAGAGATCGAGCGCCTTAAGGACATGAAGGTCCGCCTGTCCACCAAGATGGTGGGCGAGTCGCTCGAGCAGCACTGCGAGACCGAGTTTAACCGTCTGCGCATGACGGCATTTCCTAACGCGTACTTCGAGAAAGATAACGATGCGTCCGAGGGTACCAAGGGCGACTTTATCTTCCGCGAGTGCGACGCGAGCGGCAACGAGGTCATTTCGATTATGTTCGAGATGAAAAACGAGAACGACGAGACTGCGACCAAGCACAAAAACGAGGACTTCTTTAAGAAGCTCGATCACGATCGCCGCCAAAAAGGCTGCGAGTACGCGGTGCTCTGCACGTTGCTCGAACCCGAGAGCGAGCTTTACAACGCCGGCATCGTGGACGTGAGCTATCGCTACGAGAAGATGTACGTGATTCGCCCACAGTTCTTTATTCCCATGATCACGCTTCTTCGCAACGCCGCCATGGGTTCGCTGCGCTATAAGCAGGAACTGGCGGAGTACAAACAGCAGAATATCGACGTCACGAACTTCGAAGCCAAGATGGAAAAGTTCAAGAATGATTTCGGTCGCAACTACGAGATCGCGAGCCGCAAGTTCCAAACGGCGATTGATGAGATCGACAAGACGATTAGCCATCTGCAGAAAACCAAGGAGGCGTTGCTGTCCTCCGAGAACAATCTGCGCCTAGCCAACAAGAAGGCCGACGATCTTACCATTCGCAAGCTCACGTGGGGCAACAAGACCATGAAGGCCGCGTTTGACGAGGCGCGCGGGGCTGCGACAGAGACAAACGATGAGCCAGCCGAGGCGGATTCGTATGAGGTCGAGGATACCGAGTAGGGGATAGCGTATCGCGCAAAAAACGGGGCCGCTGGCGATATTGCCAACGGCCCCGCTTGTTTCGTTCCAGCATGTTCGGCTAGTCCTCGAGCAGGTCCTCGATAAAGCCGACGCGGTAGTTTTTGAAGATGACCTCGCCGCCGTCTTGGGTGGCGTCCAGATCGACATCGCCCATGATGCCAAAATCGTGGTCGCCATCCTCGTCGGCAAAGATCTGGTGCACGTGCCATACGTGCGCGGTCTTCTCGTCGGACTCGTCAATGGAAAACATCGCGGCGCTGCGGGCATCTCCGTCGGTGAGGATTTCCTCGTGCTGCTCGTGGTAAGCGTCGAGTGTTTTTTGCCAGCGGATCTCGCTCATGCCCCAGTCCTCGTCGAGTTCGCCCAGGTCGCGAACGTGCTCGCGGGCGGCAAGGGTCACGCGGCGGAAGAGCGCGTTGCGCACCAATAGCGTGCAGCCGCGACGGTCCGCCACGACCTCGTCGATGCCCTGCGGCGGCGCAGCATCGAGGGCTGCCGGGTTGCCGGCGTTCTCCCACTCGTCCACCAGGCTCGAGTCCACCGAGCGCACCACAAAGCCCAGCCACGAGATAATGTCGCGCAGGCGCTCGTCGCGCTTCTCGATGGGCACGGTGCGGTCGAGCGAACGATAGGCCTCTGCTAGGTAGCGCAGCAAAATGCCCTCGGAGCGGGCGATGCCGAGCTTTTGAATGTAGCCCTTAAAATCGCTCGCGCTTTCCAGCATATCGCGCAGGACGCTCTTGGGAGAGAGCTGGTAGTCGTTTGCCCAGGGCACTTCCTGGCAGTACTTGTCAAAGGCGGCGTCGAGCAAATCCTCGAGCGGCTTTTCGTACGTGACGTCCTGAATGCGCTCCAAGCGCTCCTCATACTCGACGCCGTCAGCCTTCATTTCGGCCATCGCGCGGTCGCGCGCGGCGCGCTCCTGTGCACGCAGCACCTGTTTGGGATCCTCGAGCGTTGCCTCGACCATCGAGATCAGATCCATGGTATAGGTCTCGCTCTCGGGGTCGAGCAGCTCCAACGCGGCAAGCAAGAACGGCGAGAGCGGCTGATCGAGTGCGAAGTCCTCGGGCAGATCGACCGTCAGCGCGTAGTCGATGTCCGGCGCGGCGTCAGCCGGAGCGTCGGGCGCGGGCGGCACCTCGGTGCGAACGACGACGCCGGAATCGATGAGTGTGGCGAAGATTTCGTCGGCGCGAACCTCGAGCTTGGCCTTTTCCTCGGGAGTCTGCAGGCTCGTCTCGATGAGGTCGTGTACGCGGGCTCGGGCATCGCCGCCCTGCTCGACCACGCTAATCACCATGGAGTGTGTGATGCGCAGGCGCGGCTTGAGCGTTTCGGGCTGCGTCTCGATCAGGCGCTCAAAGGTCTGCTTGTTCCAGGTGACAAAGCCCTCGGGGGCCTTCTTCTTTTTAATCTTGCGGAGCTTCTTGGGGTCGTCGCCCGCCTTGGCCATGAGCTTGGCGTTCTCGATCTCGTGCTCCGGGGCCTCGGCGATGACCATGCCCTCGGTATCGAAGCCCGAACGGCCGGCGCGGCCGGCTATCTGATGGAACTCGCGGGCGCGCAGGCGACGCATCTTGTAGCCGTCGAACTTGGTGAGCGCAGTGAGAACCACGGTGTGGATGGGCACGTTGATACCGACGCCGAGTGTGTCGGTGCCGCAAATGACGGGCAGTAGGCCCTGCTGCGCCAGGCGTTCGACCAGTAGGCGATAGCGCGGCAGCATACCGGCGTGGTGCACGCCGACGCCGCATCCAAGCAGGCGTTTGAGAATCTTACCAAAGGCCGTCGAGAAGCTCGTTCCCTTTGCCGCTTCTTTGATGGCCTCGCGCTGCTCCTTGCTGGCGATGCCAAAATTGGCGAGCGACTGTGCCGTCGCAAGGGCGGCATCCTGGCTAAAGTGCACGATATAGAGCGGGGCCTCGCCGAGGCGCATGGCGAGCTCGACCGTGCCCTCGAGGGAGGTCGTCACATAGTCGTAGCTCAACGGAACAGGACGAGGGGCGTCGACAACCAAGTCGCAAGCAGCGCCGGTGTGTTCCTCGAGTGAGGCGGCGATGGCGGTGACATCGCCGAGCGTGGCGCTCATGAGCATAAATTGCGTGTGGGGCAGGGTGAGCAGCGGTACCTGCCAGGCCCAGCCGCGGTCGGGGTCGGCAAAGTAGTGGAACTCGTCCATGGCCACGCAGCCCACGTCGGCGTCCTCGCCTTCGCGCAGCGCATCGTTGGCAAGGATTTCGGCCGTGCAGCAGATGACGGGCGCCTTGGTATTGATATGCGTATCGCCGGTGATCATGCCGACGTTATCGCGGCCGAGTACCTGTACCAGGTCGAAGAACTTTTCGCTGACCAGGGCCTTGATGGGGGCCGTGTAATAGCAGCGCTTGCCCTGTGCCACGCCCATAAAGAGCATGCCCAGCGCGACGAGCGATTTACCCGATCCGGTCGGTGTTCCCAAAATGACGTGGTCGCCGGCAGCCAGGTCCATGAGGGCCTCTTCTTGGTGATCCCACAGCTCAATGCCGCGATCGCTCGTCCATTCAAAGAAGCGTTCGAAGGCTTGGTCGGGCGTGAGCCACGGTTCGGGCTCACTGCCGTCCTCGGGCTCCCACCAGGTGGGGGAGAGCGCGCCGAGCGAGCCAAACTCGGCTTCGGTTCCCGTGCCGCCCGAGAATGAGCTGGCGGCGCCGGCGCCGGAAACGGTGCTGGCGGCGGTATCTGTCGTGGTCTGTGCCATGTGGTTGCTTTCTCTCGCGTTTGTCCGCCAACTATTATGGCGTAGCGGCGGCGCTGGTTGCCAGCGCGCGAGAAAATGCAGGAAATGGGCGTTCTGCCCGGCCGTTTGGTGCAGTTGCCAGCTAAGTGAGTAGACTTTTTGCGATATTGCGAGCACATGGCTTTTGCGCAAGGGTTCTACCTGCACTGATAATTGTTCTCGGGGGAAGCGGGCACTGCGGGGCGCGGCAACGG
>URVZ01000037.1 GCA_900551365.1 uncultured Collinsella sp. | reverse complement strand
TGTGGGCTAGCGACTTACAGGGAAGTGGTAATCCGATGACGGTCTATGTGACGGGTGATATTCACGGCGGTGCCGACATGCAAAAGCTGCGCGATTGGGACCTTGGGGATGGTCTGACGGGCGACGACTATCTAATCGTCGCGGGCGACTTTGGTTTTCCGTGGGATTTCTCTGCCGAGGAGTGCGCTGATATCGCGTGGCTCGAGTCGCGCCCCTATACCGTGCTGTTCGTCGACGGCAACCACGAACGCTTCGACCATTGGGCGGAGCGCCCCATGGAGTTGTGGCACGGCGGACTGACGCAGCGCCTGTCGGACACTTCGCCCATCCGACGCCTGACGCGCGGCGAGATTTTTGAGCTCGACGGCTCAACGATCTTTACCATGGGCGGTGCCACGAGCGTGGATAAGGAATACCACATTCCCTATTCCAGCTGGTGGCCGCAGGAGCTGCCGGACGAGCGCAACTTTGAGGAGGCGCGGACAAAGCTCGACAGCGTGGGCTGGAAGGTCGACTACGTGATCACCCACACCTGCTCCACGCGCATGTTGTCGCCCACGCTCTATCCGGCGCCCGGCTGGAATTATCCCGATGTCGATCGACTCACCACGTTTTTTGACGAGCTGGAGGACCGTCTGGACTACAAGCGCTGGTACTACGGGCATTTTCATCGGGATGTCAACCCGGCCGAGCGCCATACCGTGCTCTACGACTGCATCGTTCGCCTGGGCGACGAACTCCAATCCTGGGATATTGCGTAGAGGCGGGGAGACTGGCTACTCGACCGTTACAGTGATGTTCTCGCGATGCGCGCGGATGACATCCCAGCTAAAGTGCTCGACCAGCTGCTCGGCAGAACGCGGCGTGGTGTCCGGTGCGATGCCCGTTTGCCCGGCGAGCCAGCCCAGCAGTGCCTCGGGTGTGCCAAAGCGGGTACGGAGCTCGCCCAGGTCTAGGTCGCGGTCGCGCTTGGAAAGGCGGCGGCCGTCCGGTGACATGAGCAGCGGAATATGTGCGTAGTGCGGTGTGGGCAGTCCCAGCAGATGCTGCAGGTAGATCTGGCGCGGCGTGGAGCCCAGCAGGTCGCATCCGCGCACGACCTCGGTGACGCCCATGGCAGCGTCGTCGACTACCACGGCTAGCTGGTAGGCAAAAACGCCGTCGCTGCGGCGCACCAAAAAGTCGCCGCACTCGGTGGCGAGTGCCTCGCATTGGGCTCCGTACGTGCGGTCAACGAATTCGATCACGTCGTCTGCGAGGTCGTCGACGGTGGGCACGCGCAGGCGTGTGGCCGGGGCGCGCAGGGCGCTGCGGCGGGCAACCTCCTCGGCAGAAAGGCCTCGGCAGGCGCCGCGGTAGATGGGCGTGCCGTCGCTGGTGTGCGGCGCGCTCGCGGCGTGGAGCTCGACACGCGTGCAAAAGCAGGGATAGGTGAGGCCGGCACCCTGCAGCAGGTGCAGGGCGTCCTCGTACAGATCAAGGCGATCGTGCTGGTAGTAGGGGCCTTCGTCCCACTCGAGCCCCAGCCAAGCTAGGTCGTCAATCAATTGGGCGGCAAGTTCCGGGCGCTTGCAGCGATCGTCCAGGTCCTCGATGCGCAACACGATGCTGCCGCCCTGGCTGCGGGCCGAAAGCCACGCACACAGGCAACTGAACACGTTGCCCAGGTGCATGCGGCCCGAGGGCGACGGGGCAAAGCGGCCCACGACGGGGGTGGGCGCTGCCGTTGCTGGTGCGTCCGCGGCGTGTGTTGCTATGTTGCATGCGTTGATATCCATGCGGACGAGTATAGCGCGGGGCGCGGTGGGGGAGACGCTGCCGTGGCCTGCAAGTTGCCGAGGCCGCGCGTTGCGCGTGCCGGACCACCGGCTCGATAGCTCGATCGCCGCCCGCCAGCCCAACCCCTCAAACGACAGAAACCCCGGCAGCTCTTCGCAACTGCCGGGGTTTCCGCGGAAAAGGGGGACATGATCCTCAAGCGAACGGCAAAGGGGCAAACCGTTTTCGCTCAACTGCTTTATGCCCCTTGCCCGCGGACTCAATCAGTGCGCATGCGGCAACACAAAGCCGCTACACCTGTGACGGAGCTATGAAGTGGTATCTATTGCCGGAGCGGGCTATGCCAAGGAGTGTCCCAGATTGCCGGCAGATAAGGAACGTCCCCAGGTGCCGGCCGCGGGCGTGACTTTCGTCCCGTTTGATACTCCGCTGGCCTAGATGTTCGTCATGTGCGCCCGTAAACGTGGGACAATGGCGTTGCTGGTATCACAGACAAAGGATGTGCCTATGAACGCCCCCGTTGCCAAAACCTGTCGGCAGCGCCGCCTGTTTGCGCGATTCGCTTCCGTCTGCGCGCTCGTTGCGCTTGCGTTGTTGCTGCTGCCTGCCGCCGCGCACGCCGACGGCTACTCCATGACCCAAACCTACATCAGTGCCACGGTTGAGGCCGATGGATCGCTGACCGTTGTCGAGGGACGCCAGTTTGATTTCGACGACGACATCAACGGCGTGTTTTGGGAGATCAATACGGGCACCAACCAGCAGGGCGGCACGGCGGGCGTTGACGTGCTGAGTGTCGAGGAAGAGGACACCGCGTTTAACAAAGTCGATAGCGCGAACAAGGGCGATTCTGGCGTCTACACGGTCGAGCAGACCGGTGACGGCGTAAGGATTAAGGTGTTCAGCCCCCACGAGAGCGGCGACAGCGCGATCTATTACGTGAGCTACACCATGACCGGTGCGGTCATGAACTGGGCCGATACCGCCGAGCTCTACTGGAAGTTCGTGGGCGACGGCTGGTCTGCGGATTCCGACGATGTCGAGATGGAAGTGCGCTTCGCAAATGCCGCTGCCGGGACGGCGGCCGTCAAAGGCGATAACTTCCGCGCATGGGGCCACGGTCCGCTGGCGGGCGACGTGTCGCTCGATGAGGACGAGCCCATGGTCACCTATACCATTCCCTGCGTGCATCAGGGCGAATTCGCCGAGGCACGCATCGCCTTCCCCAGCGACTGGGTGCCGCAGCTTGCCGCCTCGGGCGAAGAGCGCATGTCAACGATCCTGAGCGAAGAGAAGGAATGGGCCGACGAAGCTAACGCCCGCCGCGCTCACGCTCGCATGATTGCCAATGCACTTGCCGTGCTAAGTGTTGTTGCGGCGGTGGCCTTTACCGGCACAATCGTTATGCTCAAGCTGCGCAAGCGCAAGCCCAAGCCGCTTTTCCAGGACGAATATTTCCGCGATGTGCCCTCGGCCGACCATCCCGCCGTGCTTTCGGCCCTCATGAGCTGGAACGAGATGCCCGATCAGGCATATATCGCCACGCTCATGAAGCTCACCGACGACCGTGTGATCAAGCTGGAGCAGGCGACCGTGACCAAGGCCAAGAAGGGTCTGTTGGGGCGTGAAAAAGAAGAGCAGACGTATCGTGTGACGGTGAGTGATGCGGGCTGGAAGTCGGCCAAGGGCATTGACCGCATGGTGCTCAAGGTCTTCTTTGCCGGTGCTAAGCCCGACGAGAACGGTGATCGTTCGCGCACGTTCGACGAGCTGCAGCACTACGTCAAGCAGCACGCTACGCCCGTGGGCGATAAGCTCGAGGACTATCAGAACACCGTTAAGGGCAAGTTGGCCGATAGCGAGTACGTTGCCTCGGACGGCATTGTTGCAATGGTGTTTTGCCTGGTTCTTGGTATCCTGATTGCCTTTGTTCCCGTGGGATCTATCTTCTTTACCGATGGCGCACAGGCGAACATTACCGCCGCGGTTATCTCGGTGCCGATTGTGCTGGTGGGTATCGGCGTGGGCCTTACGTTCCGCCGCTTTACGCCGGAGGGCGCCGAGGTGGCGGCTCGCTGCAAGGCACTTAAGCATTGGCTCGAGGACTTCACTCGTCTAAAGGAAGCCGTCCCCGGCGATCTGGTGCTGTGGAACAAGCTGCTGGTGATGGGCGTGGCGCTGGGTGTTTCCAAGGAAGTGCTGCGTCAGCTTGCCGAGGCCGTGCCGCCCGAGGTGCGCGAGGCCGACGGCTTCTATGACAATTATCCCTGCTACTGGTGGTATTACCATCATTACGGTATCGAGTCTCCGCTCGATTCGTTCGATGACGTGTATCACGAGAGCATCCGTGAGCTGGCGTCGAGTTCCGATAGCTCGAACGGCGGCGGTGGTGGCGGCTTCTCGGGCGGCGGCGGAGGCGGCGTCGGCGGAGGCGGCGGCGGAACGTTCTAGCGAGTTCTGATTTTTGGGATGGATCTTCTCCGGCGACTGCCGACGGATCCATCCCATTTTTATGCGCTACCTACGAAGACTGTCCCCAACGACTAGTCACTGGGAACGTTCCAAAATGACTAGGTATGGCTGCCGGGTTTAGGCTGTTAGATCGAGTTCGTAGAGGAAGCTTTCGCGCGGCATGTCGTGACGGCGCTCTTCGCGGTTGGCGCGGTGCGTGGCCGTGCGCTTAAAGCCGTGCATCTCGTAGAACTTCCACGAGCAGTTGGAGTCGGTGTACAGGTGCGCCCTCGTCGCTCCAAGCGAGGACAGGTGCGAGACGGCGGCATCGAGCAGAACCGTGCCAACGCCCAGGCCATGGACATCGCGATCCACGGCAAGCAGCGTGACCTCGTTGTCGTGCGGCAACGGGCTGCTCTCGAGCAGGCGGTTGTTGGTTCGGATGGTTGCGCGCACAAACGAGAGATACTCGGCGCAGGCATCAGGCTCCAGCTCACGCATCTGCGATAGCAGTGCGCGTTCGGTATCCATCCAATGCTCGTTGATAGTGACGCCGGAGTTCTGTCCTGCACGTGCAAGTGCAATGCCGCGCGCCTCGCCGTCAATCACCGCAACCTGTGAAAACGTCGACGACGAAAGGCAGTAGGCGAGGTCGCACGCGGCCTCGAGGCGGTTGTACTCATCGTTATCCGAATTGTTATGCCAAAGCTGCTGCAGAATCAGCGCGATGGCGTCGAAGTCTTCGGTATCAAACGGTCGGTAGAGAACCCGCGAGACCATGGTGCCTCTTTCTTTTGCGGATGCATATCGAGCACAGTTCTACCACGCCATTGGCATCAAATTATGGTGCCCCTGTGTTCCATGAACTCACCGTGCTCGGTGCCGTGCCCATCCCCTCCGCTCGCAAACTTTTTCTGCACATGCGCCCGTTGCGGGGTGCATCGATGCGCTCGATGCGCTACATTGAATCAGTATTTTCAATGCCGCTGCGCGAGCGCTGCAGATCGACGTATCACCGACTCACAGAGCACGGCGGCGTACCAGACAGGAGGACTGCATGGGATCTGATGTGAAGATCGCACGCGCGTTGATCTCGGTTACCGATAAGACGGGCGTCGTCGATTTCGCACGGACGCTGGTTGACGACTTTGGCGTCGAGATCATCTCTACGGGCGGCACGGCTCGTGCCATCGAGGACGCGGGCGTTCCCGTAACCCCCATCGAGGAGTTCACGGGCTATCCCGAGATGATGGACGGCCGCGTTAAGACCCTGCACCCCAAGGTTCACGGCGCGCTGCTGGCCCGCCGCGATTCCGAGCAGCACATGCAGGAGGCCGCTCAGCACGGCATTAAGCTGATCGACCTGGTCGTCGTCAACCTGTACGAGTTCGAGAAGACCGTCGCCAACCCCGAGGTCACCTTCGCGGACGCCATCGAGCACATCGACATCGGTGGTCCCTCCATGCTGCGCTCTGCTGCCAAGAACGCCACGAGCGTTACCGTCATTTCCGACCCGGCCGACTATGATGCCGTCCTGGCCGAGATGCACGAGACCGGTGGCTGCACCACGCTTTCCACCCGTCGTCGCCTGCAGGTGAAGGTCTACCAGACCACCGCCGCCTACGACACGGCTATCTCCCGTTGGCTTGCCGCCCAGGCAAGCGATGTGGCGGACACCTCTGCCAAGCTCGAGATCTCGCTGGAGAAGGTCGACGACCTGCGCTATGGCGAGAATCCTCAGCAGAAGGCCACGGTCTACCGCTTTGCCGAGGGCTGCGAGAACACCGCGAGCTCGCAGTTCCCGCTCGTTGGCTCCGAGCAGATCCAGGGCAAGCCGCTCAGCTACAACAACTATCTGGATGCCGACGCCGCTTGGAACCTGGTCCGCGAGTTCGACGAGCCGGCCTGCGTGATTCTCAAGCACCAGAACCCCTGCGGCTCCGCCGTTGCCGAGGACATTACGTCCGCTTACGACCGCGCCTTCGCCTGCGATCCCAAGAGCGCCTTCGGCGGCATCATCGCCTGCAACCGCGAGGTTCCCTATGAGCTGGTCGAGCACTTTGCCGATCAGAACAAGCAGTTCGTCGAGGTTATCATCGCCCCGAGCTACACCGACGAGGCGCTCGAGCGCATGGCCAAGCGCCCCAACCTGCGCGTGCTGGCCACCGGCGGCGTGGACCACGGCGCCCAGGTGGAGCTGCGCTCCATCGACGGCGGCATGCTGGTGCAGGAAGTCGATCATGTGACCGAGGATCCCGCGACCTTTACGTTCCCCACCGACCGCAAGCCCACCGACGCCGAGATGGCCGAGCTCGAGTTTGCCTGGAAGGTCTGCAAGGGCGTTAAGTCCAACGCCATCCTGGTTTCCAAGGGCAAGGCCGGCATTGGCATGGGCCCGGGTCAGCCTAACCGCGTTGACTCTGCGCTGCTTGCCTGCGAGCGCGCCGAGGACTTCTGCGAGCGCGAGGGCGTGGAGAAGGGCGGCTTTGCCTGTGCAAGCGACGCGTTCTTCCCGTTCCGCGACAACGTCGACGTTCTTGCTGCACACGGCGTGACCTGCATCATCCAGCCCGGCGGCTCCAAGCGCGACGACGAGAGCATCCAGGCCTGCAATGAGCACAATATTGCTATGGTGTTTACGGGCGCTCGCCACTTCCGCCACTAAGTTCCGCCTTGGGACAAAATAATCTCCGCAAAAGACGGCTGCTCCGTTTGGAGGGCCGTCTTTTTGGTATAAGAGGACGGAATGACTAACACGAAAGGTATGACCATGCCCCAGATTGATGATGCCGAGCTGTTTGGCAATGCCGAGGATCAGCGTGCGTACGAGGACTTTTGCGCCAATCAGGAGGCGGTCGAGAAGTTTACGCTCGACAAGCCCGTGCTTGTCTGCCGTTGGCGCATGTCCAACAAAAAGGTACCCATGCTCAACCGCCACATTCGCGCACTGTCCGAGCGCTTGGTGCAGGGCGAGCCGCTTACCCATAACATGCTCAGCTGGGCCAAGCAGCACGTTGAGTGGTCGCTTGCCGAGGGCGATTACACCGCACGCGACGGCGTGCTCATGCTGGTGATCGACGTCAACGGCAACGCCGCCATGACGGTGGGGGAGTACGAGCCGCTAACCGATACGTCGGCCAAGGCGCTACGTGCCCGCTCCGCCGAGGCCCGCTCCGAGGCCGACGAAACCGGCGTGGCGCCCGAGCTGCTCGCCGCCGTCGATAACGGCGAGCTTGCCTTTGTGGCGCCAGCGGACGAGTGCCTGTGCGGCACGGCGACGCTCATCGAGCAGCTGGCCCAGACCAAGGGCATCCCGGTCACGCGCGTAGACATCCCCGCTCAGCTCAAGGGCGCGCTGTTCCTGGTGAGCGACGAGCACGGCGTGGTCCCTGCCGACGATACCGATGCCGCCGCGACGGACGCCGCGACGGTCGCCTTCTTCGCCGAAGGCTACGAAAAGCTCCGCGCCCGTCGCTAAATGATTGTTCTGAGACGGGGATTAAAAAATCATTTTGGTCCCCGCCATCGCTGCGAGTGCGAGGCGGACAAAACGCCCCCGCTCGCGAACAGTTCTGTCACCTTGGCGACGTGCGTGGCACGTACCTGCGGCTCCGCGGTCATAATGGGGCAAGACAACCAAGAGGGGAGCGGAATCCATGGCGCTGATCTATATCGTTGAGGACGACGAACCCATTCGTCGCGAGCTTGCCGACATCCTTGCCCGTGCCGGTTTTGAGGTCGAGGCCTGCGAATCGTTCGAGCATGTTTCGCGCGATATTCTCGCCGCCGCGCCCGACTTGGTGCTGCTCGACCTGACGCTTCCCGTCAAGGACGGCCAGCATATCTGCCATGAGGTTCGCCGCGAATCCGAGGTTCCCATCATCGTCCTCACGTCGCGTACGACCGAGATCGACGAGGTCATGGCCATGACGCTCGGCGCGGACGACTTTGTTCCCAAGCCCTACAGCGCCCGTGTGCTCGTGGCGCGCATCAACGCACTACTGCGTCGCACCGCGACGGCGGGCGAGCGCAGCACGCTCGTCCACAAGGGACTGGAGCTCGACCTCGCACGCTCCATGGTCACCAACACGCAAACCGGCACTAGCACCGAGCTCACCAAAAACGAGCTGCGTATCCTCTCACTGCTTCTGAGCCGCGCGGGCAAGATTGTTTCGCGCTCGGCCATCATGCAGGACCTGTGGGACTCCGACGCCTTCGTGGACGACAATACGCTCACCGTCAACATCAACCGCCTGCGCACCACGCTCGAAAAAATCGGCATCAAGGGGTATTTGACAACGCACCGCGGCCAGGGCTATTCGGTCTAGGGGCCGGCTATGTCGTTTGGCAAGTTCTTTAAAGATGCGCTGCTTCCCGTCGCCGTGTGGACGTGTGGTGTGCTGCTGAGCTGCTTTGTGCTGACGGTCGCCGGCGCACCCGTTTCTATCGTGGTCGTGGCGGTCGGCGTGTCCTATATCTTTGGTATGCTCGGCATCGTGATCGAGTACGCGCGCCGTCGTCGTTTTCTGCGCCAGCTGGAGCGTGCGGCCGAGGAGCTCGAGAGTCCCGCATGGGTGCAGGAGATGGTGCAATGCCCGACCTATGCCGAGGGCGAGCTCGAGTACGAGGTCTTGCGCCGGGTGGGCAAAGCCGCTTGTGACGAGGTTGCCGAAGGCAGGCGCCAGACCGATGACTATCGCGACTATATCGAGAGCTGGGTCCACGAGGCCAAGCTGCCCCTGGCGGCAGCCCATCTGATTTTGGAAAACCTGGACGGCAGCGAAGATGACCTGTCGCGCGTAGATGACCTCGGTCGCGAGCTGGCTCGCGTGGAGCGCTATATCGACCAGGCGCTGTACTACGCGCGCTCGGAGGTTGTGGAGCGCGATTACCTGATTCGACGCTGGAACCTCAAGGCTCTGGTGACGGGCGCAATCAAGGCCAATGCGCGTGAGCTCATCGCGGCACACGTGGCGCCGGTGTGCGAGAACCTCGACTTTGAGGTCTTTACCGACGAGAAGTGGCTCGAGTTTATTCTGGGCCAGCTCATTCAGAACAGCATTAAATATGCGCGTGAGGACGGCGCAAAGATCGTGTTTTCGGGCGCGTTGCTGGACGAGGGCCTGGCAAGCGAGCGCATCGAGCTTACCGTCGCGGACAACGGCTGCGGCGTGTGTGCGGCAGACCTGCCGCGCGTGTTCGAGAAGGGTTTTACCGGCGACAACGGCCGCACCACCAAGCGCGCAACGGGCATCGGCCTCTACCTGGTGGCACGTCTGTGCTCCAAGATGGGCATCGACGTCACCGCATCGTCCGAGCCCAGCGAAGGCTTCGTCGTAACATTCGCTTTTTCAACGAACAAGTTCCAATATTTCGAGTAACGCACGCGGCAGACGTCCGCCCAAACAAAAACGTGCCGCCCCAACCGGGGCGGCACGCCATCTTTTATCAGCCAACTCGCTGAAGTACGGTGACGAAGGCGCAAGGCCGGGAGGGGTTATCTAAGCCGACATCCCGCAGCCGCGAAGCGGCGAGGACGTCGGCGTGATAACCCCGCAGGCCTTGCGCCGGCGGGAAGGAACCTACTTCACGACCAAAATGTCGCAGTCCGTATTGCGCAGCAGGAACGTCGAAATCGAACCCAGCAGCGCATACTTGATCGAGGACAGGCCGCGGGCGCCGCAGAGCACCAGGTCGGGCTTAACCACGTCGAGCATCTCGTCCTTGAGCGTCTCGCGAATACGGCCGGCGCGAATCATGACCTCGACCTCGGGAATATCGGGATTGGCCTTGGCCTCTTCGAGCTGCTTGGCGATGGAGTTCTTAAATGCCTCCTCTAGGCCGTTGACCAGATCGACCGGATAGGAACCGGCGCTCTCGAGCGCCGTGGAATCGATAACGTGGCCGATGATTAGCTTGGCGCCGTTGTTCGCGGCGACCTTGATGGCGCGTGCGAGCACAAAATCCTGCTGCTCAGTACCGTCGAGTGAAACAAATACCTTGGTGTAGCCCTCGTTCATGGTTTCCTCCTTGGTCTATCGCACGGGCGCGGGGCTCGTGCATCGGGCGGGCGCGGGCGCGTTGGCCGCCGGACACTTTATCTTGTTGCAGTTATACCCAAGGATTTGGGTTTGACCGCTCGCAATTCTGTGAACGGGCGAGTTTTTTGGTAAGGGTAGGCGTAGACGCGCCCGAACGGTTGATAATGGGACATCGCCCGCACCGTCCGCAGAACAATATCGGCGGGTGTCTAACGAGGGGGTCCCTTTGGATATTATCGAGCTTCTAAAATCTGCCTTCATGGGCCTGGTCGAGGGCATCACCGAATGGCTGCCTGTTTCGTCGACCGGTCACATGATCTTGGTGGACGAGTTCGTCAAGATGAACGTGAGCGAGACGTTCTGGAATATGTTCCTGGTCGTGATTCAGCTCGGCGCCATTCTGGCCGTCTGTGTGCTGTTCTTCCATGAGCTCAATCCGTTCTCGCCCAGCAAGGGCAAGGAGGGCCGTCGCGACACCTGGGTGCTGTGGGGCAAGATTGTGCTCGGCTGCATTCCCGCCGCGGCGATCGGTCTGCCGCTTAACGACTGGATGGAGGAGCATTTCTACAATGCTCCCGTCGTGGCGCTGGCGCTCATTGTGTACGGCGTGCTGTTTATCGTGATCGAGAACTGGCGCGCGAGCAAGCGCGAGGAAATGGCCGTTGCCGGTTCGTTTGGCTCGCGTGCTGTGGTGTCGGGTGGACGTCCCGCCGGTGCGCACTTTGCGGCGCCCGCCGCGGCTACCGCTGAGGATGAGGACGATGACGAGAATCTGGACTTTGGCTCCATCGCCACGCTCGAGGACCTGAGCTGGAAGACTGCGCTGGGTATCGGCTGCTTCCAGGTGCTTTCGCTGGTGCCTGGTACGTCTCGCTCCGGTTCTACCATCATCGGCGGCCTGCTTTTGGGCTGTACGCGTTCGGTGGCGTCCAAGTTTACGTTCTTCCTGGCCATCCCTGTCATGTTTGGCGCGAGTGCACTCAAGCTGGTCAAATACTTCATCAAGGGCGGCACGTTCGGCGCCAACGAGGTCGCTATCTTGGGCGTGGGCTGCGTTGTGGCCTTTGTGGTTTCGCTCATCGCCATCAAGTGGCTCATGGGCTTCGTCCGCCGTCACGACTTCAAGTGCTTCGGTGTTTACCGCATCATCCTGGGCGTCGTAGTGCTCGCATACTTCTTCGTTCTGGAGCCTATGCTCGGCCTGTAACTTGGTTGACGCTGCGCGGCGGCCAGAGCGACAACTTGTCATTCAAAGAGGGCGGCATGACCAAAAGGTCTATGCCGCCCTCTTTTCATGCCAATTTGTTCGCTCTGGCCGCCGCTCGCTGCTGCTACCGTGACATCGGTGGCTCTGTGATTGGCGCAATGGGGTCAGGTTACTTTGCACCAGCTTGGTGCAGACAAATCTGACCCCATTGCGCCAAATCCGCTGGGGCGGGCCCGATGGTGGCGGACGGAGTCGTGGTGTGATTTGCGTCGGTGTCCGCGCGGCTCGGTATACTGGTACGGCTCAAACTATGGCGCTGCCCGCAGGCGCGCCGTCCGTCAGATGAGGAGTCGCCCATGACCCAGCCCCTGCCCTGGGAAAAGAATGTCGCGGTACCTGTGCCGCCCGCGCCGGAACCCGTGCCGCTCGATGCATACACCGCCCCTGCTGCGCCGGAGCCCGAGCTCGTTCCGCTCGACATCTACGACGCTCCCGCGCCGGCGCCCAAGCCCGCCAAGCCGCTCGTCGACATCGACAGCCTTAATCCCGCTCAGCGCGAGGCGGTCCTGACCACCGAGGGCCCGCTGCTGGTCCTTGCCGGCGCCGGCTCGGGCAAGACCCGCGTCTTGACCTTCCGTATCGCACATATGCTCGGCGACCTGGGCGTTAAGCCCTGGCAGATCCTTGCCATCACGTTTACCAACAAGGCCGCGGCCGAGATGCGTGAGCGTCTGGCGGCACTCATTCCCAGCGGCACCCGTGGCATGTGGGTATGCACCTTCCATGCCATGTGCGTGCGTATGCTGCGCGAGGACGCCGACCTGCTGGGATACACCGGTCAGTTCACCATCTACGATGACGATGACTCAAAGCGCATGGTGCGCGACATTATGCAGGCGCTCGGTATCGAGCAAAAGCAGTTCCCCATCAACATGATCCGCAGCAAGATCAGCTCGGCCAAAAACGCCATGATCGGCCCCGAGGACATGCTCAAATCCGCCGACAGCCCCAATGACAAAAAGGCCGCGCAGGTCTACCTGGAGCTGGAACGCCGCCTGCGCGCCGCCAACGCGATGGACTTCGACGACCTGCTCGTGCGCACGCTCGAGCTGCTGCGCACCCGCCCCGAGGTGCTCGACAAGTACCAGGAGCGCTTCCGCTACATTAGCGTCGACGAGTATCAGGACACCAACCACGTCCAGTACGAGATCGCCAACCTGCTGGCCGCCAAGTACCAAAACCTCATGGTCGTGGGCGACGACGACCAGTCCATTTATAGCTGGCGTGGCGCCGACATCACCAATATCCTGGACTTTGAGAAGGACTTTAAAAACTGCAAGACCGTCAAGCTAGAGCAGAACTACCGCTCCACGGGTCATATCCTGAGCGCCGCCAACGCCGTGGTGCGTCACAACTCGCAGCGCAAGGAGAAGCGCCTGTTTACGGCCGAGGGCGACGGCGAGAAGATCCAGGCCTTCCAGGCAAGCGATGAGCGCGACGAGGGCCGCTGGATTGCCGGCGAGATCGAAAAGCTGCACTCCAAGGGCACGAGCTACGACGATATTGCTGTGTTCTACCGCACCAACGCCCAGTCGCGTATCCTCGAAGATATGTTCCTGCGCGCAGGCGTGCCCTACAAGATTGTGGGCGGCACGCGATTCTTCGATCGTGCCGAGATCCGCGACGTCATGGCCTACCTCAAGATGATCGTGAACCCGGCAGACGAGATGAGCGTCAAGCGCGTCATCAACACGCCGCGCCGCGGCATCGGCTCCACCTCGATCCAAAAGATTGAGCAGCTGGCGCGCGACAACCGTTGCTCGTTCTTCCAGGCTTGCGAGATCGCGTGCGCCGAAACCGGCATGTTTAGCGCCAAGGTGCGCAATGGCCTGTCGAGCTTTGTGTCGCTGGTGCGCGAGGGTCGCCGCATGGACGGCGAGCTCAAGGACGTTGTCGAGATGATCGTCGATAAGACGGGCCTGCTGCAGGCTTTCCGCGCCGAGGGCACCATGGAGTCCGAGAGCCGCGCCGAGAACATCCAGGAATTCCTGGGTGTCGCTGCCGAATTTGAGGAGACGCATGAGGATATCGAAGGTACGCTCGAGAGCTTGGAAGAGCTGCGCGCTGCCGGTGTTGCCGATGTGCCTGTCAGCGCCGAGCCCGAGCCCGTCGTGGTGAGCGCGCCTGCGCCCGAACCGGGGCCGTCTGCCCCGGTATCCTCGTTTGAGGCGCTCGTTGGTGCGCGTGACGCCGCGGGCTCCAATCCGCTCGATAGCTTGGCCGCTCCGGCGCTGTCTCCGCAGGATGCCCTGGCCGCCGCCATCGCGGGCAACGCGTATGCCGTGCCAACAGAGTTGCCGGCGGGTGCCGTGCATGCCGACGAGATCGAGCGCACCTACGGTCCGCTCACCTGTAAGGCGCTGCCGGCGCTCATGGAGTGGCTGGCCTTGCGCTCCGACTTGGATTCCCTGGCCGGCGAGACGCATGCCATCACCATGATGACCATCCACTCCGCCAAGGGCCTGGAGTTCCCGGCGGTGTTCGTGGCCGGCATGGAGGAGGGTATCTTCCCGCACGTGCACGACTTTGGCGGCGGCGATGACCCGGGCAAGCTCGAGGAGGAGCGTCGCCTGGCCTACGTCGCCATCACGCGCGCCCGTAAGCGCCTGTTCTTGACCTATGCGGCCACGCGTCGCACCTACGGCTCGACCTCTGCCAACCCGCGCTCGCGCTTCCTCAACGAGATTCCGTTTGAGGATATCGAGTTTAGCGGCATCGGTTCTGCCGGTTTTGAGGGCACGGGCTGGGAGAAACGCGGCGACCGTCACGGCACCTTTGGCTCGGGCATGGGCTCGGATATGTACGGCGGCAAGGTGTTTGGTTCGCATACGCGCTCGACCGGCGGTTCCGGTTCGCGCGGTGGATCGAGTTTTGACGATTTCTTTGGCGGCAGCAGCTACGGGACCGAGCGCCATCGTGGGGTCTCGCCCGACGCCGGCCGTGTTGCCTCGACCTTTGGTTCGGGTGCGCCGCGAGCCAAAAAGCCGTCATCTAAGGTGTCGCCGACAGTGGAGCGCAAGGTCGATCGCGCTAGCGCGTCGCAGGACTTTGCCGCAGGCGATACCGTGAGCCACAAGACCTTTGGCACGGGTACCGTGATCTCGGTCGTCGGAGACATGATCGAGGTTCAATTCGAAAAGACCGGCCAGACCAAAAAGCTTATGAAGGGCTTTGCTCCAATTGTCAAGCTGAATGCCTAGCTGCGAGGTTGACCGGGCGCGCCGGGGGCTTTGGTCGCCTGCTCGGGCAGTCCTGCTCGCACGGAGAGCACATTAAGTGCTCTCCGGCTCGTGCGGAACTCGCGACGGAGCAAAGTCCTCCGTCCGCCTCCTACGTTTACTTGCTTGCCGGGTACTCGACCTCACGCTGCTTGGCACAAGTGATCTATCTGAAATATCTACCTGTAGGTAAACCCTTGTAGAAAGGTTGACTGTTATGACTAAGGAACTCGATTTCGAGGCAATTAAAAACGCTGCTGAGTCCCATCGTGCTGATATGACGCGTTTTCTTCGCGCAATGATTAGCCACCCCTCTGAGTCCTGCGAGGAGGGTGAGGTTGTCGCTTGCATTAAGGCCGAGATGGAGAGCCTTGGCTATGACGAGGTCAAGGTCGACGGCCTGGGCAACGTTATGGGCTTTATGGGCGAGGGCGACAAGATCATCGCCATCGACTCCCACATCGACACCGTCGGTATCGGCAACATCGAGAACTGGGATGCCGATCCCTATGAGGGCTACGAGACCGACGAGATCATCTACGGCCGCGGCGGCTCCGACCAGGAGGGCGGCATGGCTTCTGCTACCTACGCTGCCAAGATGATGAAGGACATGGGCCTCATCCCCGAGGGCTACAAGATCATGGTCGTCGGCACCGTCCAGGAAGAGGACTGCGACGGCATGTGCTGGCAGTACATCTACAACAAGGACGGCATTAAGCCCGAGTTCGTCATTTCCACCGAGCCCACCGACGGCGGCATCTACCGCGGTCACCGCGGCCGCATGGAGATCCGCGTCGACGTTCACGGCACCTCCTGCCACGGCTCCGCTCCCGACCGCGGCGACAACGCCATTTACAAGATGGCCGACATCATCGCCGACGTCCGCGCCCTCAACAACAACGGCTGCGACGAGTCGACCGACATCAAGGGTCTCGTCAAGATGCTCGACCCCAAGTACAACCCCGAGCACTTCGAGGATGCCCGCTTCCTGGGCCGCGGCACCTGCACCGTCAGCCAGATCTTCTACACCAGCCCCAGCCGTTGCGCTGTCGCTGACTCCTGCGCCATCTCCATCGACCGTCGCATGACCGCCGGCGAGACCTACAAGTCCTGCCTCGAGGAGGTCGAGAACCTCCCGGCCGTCAAGAAGTACGGCGAGGACGTCAAGGTCTCCATGTACATGTACGACCGTCCGTCCTGGACCGGCGAGGTCTACGAGACCGAGGCTTACTTCCCCACGTGGATCAACAAGGAGACCGCTCCGCACGTCAAGGCCCTCGTCGACGCCCACAAGGCCATGTTTGGTGACGAGCGCATCGGCTGCGAGCCCAGCATGGACAAGCGCACCGGTCGCCCGCTGTGCGACAAGTGGACCTTCTCCACGAACTGCGTTTCCATCCAGGGCCGCTACGGCATCCCCTGCGTGGGCTTTGGCCCGGGTGCCGAGTCTCAGGCTCATGCTCCCAACGAGGTCACCTACAAGGACGACCTGGTCACCGCTGCCGCCATGTATGTGGCTGCCCTGAACCTCTACGATCCGAGCCAGGCCGATGGCGACGCCACCGTGTTCCGCGCCGGTCTGACCAACAACAAGATCGACTAGTCCCATTCCTCGATTTTGTTGAGCCGGGGACAGTTTATGCCCCCGGCGCCTCCTGTTGACTTGGGGCCCGTGGTCGTTATCTCCCATGCTTCCTCAACGGTGGCGGGTCCTCGTCATGGTGCTCTGCATGTTCTAGCCACACGCGCATGCCGGAGCACATCTACTCATTGCGATCGTTTCATCTTTAGAAAGGACATTTCCATGGACGCTAAGTTTACCGAGCTCGTCGAGCGGCTGAACGGCCTCGATTTTAAGGGTATGTACGGCAGCGATTTCCTGCACACCTGGGACAAGACCACCGATGAGCTCAAGGCTCTCTACATCGTCGCCGACGCCCTGCGCGAGCTGCGTGAGAACAACGTCTCTCCCAAGATCTTCGACTCGGGCCTGGCCGTCTCCCTGTTCCGCGACAACTCCACCCGTACGCGCTTCTCCTTCTCTAAGGCCGCCAACCTGCTCGGCCTTGAGCTGCAGGACCTGGACGAGAAGAAGTCCCAGATCGCCCACGGCGAGACCGTCCGCGAGACCGCTACCATGATCTCCTTCATGGCCGACGTCATCGGCATCCGCGACGACATGTACATCGGCAAGGGCG
>URVZ01000036.1 GCA_900551365.1 uncultured Collinsella sp. | reverse complement strand
TGGGGGCTGTCAACGAAAACCTCTAGATACACGGCCCCGGGCGTATCTATATAGCTGTGACCTGCTGTTTTGTTGAGTTTGGATATGAAGGACGGTGGATTTGCATGCAGTGGCGACATTTCCCAAGGGAACACTTTGGTGTGGTGGAGTGAACGTGCTTTGCAGCGTCTTGGCGATTGGCTTATTCGTACCTATATATAGGTCGTGAGAGTGGATTTTCTCCCTTTTGAAATTGAGCGTGGATAATCTCCCGCTTTTAGCCTGACTTTGTGGCCAAAATGGGAGATTATCCACGCTCATTCACTTAGCGGGAGAACTATAGAGTGCAACTACTCGGGCCAGGCCAAAGTAGATCCATAGAGCGGCTCTCCCTTGGTGCAGAGGTAGCGACTCAAGTAACACGACGAAAGAAGGTCGAAGAAATAAGTCATGGCGTATTTCGAATAAACGCCGAGTCGGTCAATTCCGTTTCCCGCATTACCAAGACGATATACACGGTCAAAAGACCTCGCGTTGTCATCATTGCTAAACGCCGTAATTAGAATCTTCCTGCCCGAACGGCAATCAAGATACTCACGCGCCTGTGACGCAAATAGCCCTGAGACCGATACGAGAATTATCAATGACTGCGAAGCGTCCTCAACGTTTTTCAATTCCGCGACATTAGCCCCGGCAACCATACGAACTATCTTGCCCGCATAGAACATTTCCTGCTGAAATCGTACGAGATTGGCGCTCACATTATTAGTGCACCAGATCTCGACGTTTTTATGGCCCTCAATTTCGTCGGCAAGGTGCTTGATAACGATATCGGACACGCCGCTTTCAACCTCAGCGAACATCTCGATCATGCGCACATCGAGCTCTGCCCTGTACTCCTCGTAGCCAAATTCCTCCTCTCGATGGCTTAGGTCGCTTGGAAAGACTGATTGAGTAAATGACTCTTTCAAATCGCTAAGAGACTGGTAGCCCAATCGATTGCAAAAACGACGAACAGCGGAACGGGTCACGAATGCATCGCGGGTTATCGCGGCAACATTGATTTTGCTCGAACGCCTAAGGTGAGCGATGAGATATCGAGCGATGGCGGCATCGTTCGACCCAGACTCGCTGTTAATGATGAAGCTAATGCGATTGAGTACATCGAAGTCATTGATATTCACGTGAGCCCTCTTTCCGCCCTCATCGAAATCATGATTCATTTATTGAATCAAACAGCTTTGGTCGTTCTCCTATGATTCAAATCAGTTGACGTCATCTTAATCGTAATTCCACCACACGTATCCACCGTGTTGAATGATGGAAAGGGGATTCATGGGCAACGAGAACAACATGCCGTTTCTCTGGGGTTCCGCCACGGCGTCTTATCAGTGCGAGGGCGCCTGGAATGAGGATGGCAAAGGCCTTGGCGAGTGGGATTTCTTTAGCCACACGAGCAATAAGAACATCAACCATGTTGACGGCGACGTGTCGTGCGACTTCTACCATCGCTACGAAGAAGATATCCGCATGATGAAAGAAGGCGGACAGAATACTTATCGCTTCTCTATTTCATGGAGCCGAATCATCCCAACGGGTATCGGCGAAGTGAATGAACGGGGTATCGATTTTTACAATCGAGTCATCGATTGCTGTCTCGAAAATGGCATAGAGCCCAACGTCACGCTGTTCCATTACGATCTGCCCTACGCGCTTGCCTGTAAAGGCGGATGGCTGAACAACGACATGGCAGAGTGGTTCTGCAATTACGCCAAAATTTGCTTTGAGCGCTTTGCAGACCGTGTCAAAATCTGGGCCACCGTTAACGAGCCGCATTTCTACAGCTACTGCGTAAACATGCTGGGCAACTATCCCCCCAATCGATCGCTCGACGTTCGGTCCTACATGCAGTTTCAGTACAACCTGATGCGCGCAAGCGCACTTGCAGTCCGTGCATATCGTCAAATGGGCTACGACGGTATCATCGGTGCCGTCCACGATGGCGGCGTTGTCGAACTCGACCCGGCAACCGAGCACCCCGATGACGTATTTCGATACGCAGACTTTTTCGCCAATCGCATGATTCTGGCACCAGCGCTTCAGGGTCAACTGCCGCCAGAAATGGACGAAATCCTTGAAAAACTTGGCGTCTCGCTTTATCGATCCCCAAATGACGTAGAAGAATTCAGAGACGGTAAAGTCGATTTTATTGGACTCAACGTGTATTGCCGAGAGTATGTAACCGACTGGCATGGTGGAGAGCTTGCCGTTTCGGCGAACAATAAGGGCAGTTCGAGCAAAAAGGTCGAAGGAAAATGCATTGCGCCCTTGTTTGAAAGCGCCCGCGACAGCAATGTTCCCCGCAATAAATGGGGCCGCGAAATACTCCCAAGTTGCATGTATTCAACCATCATGGATATCCACGAGCGCTATGACGCGCCCCGCATCTTTATTACGGAGAACGGGCATGGCGCCTATGAGCAACCAGACGCAGACGGAATGATCCACGATGATGACCGCATCGAGCTTCTGGGGCAGTTCATCGAGCACATGATGAGGGCTAAGCGCGACGGCGCGCGCGTTGAGGGCTACTACCTCTGGTCGACGATGGATCTGTATAGCTGGATCAACGGCTACGAAAAACGATACGGACTTGTCCATATCGACTTCGAGCACAATTTGGAGCGCACCCCCAAAAAGAGCTGGTATTGGTACCGAGACCTTATCTCGAAGTATCAGGAGCAGGAAGGTTAGGAGAAAGAGATGAAATACCAGGCAATGTCCGAAACAGTCCTAAAAGCTGTTGGCGGCAAAGAAAACATTTCATCGGTAACTCATTGTGCAACGCGTCTTCGCATCGATGCACGAGACACCTCGATTATCGACCTCCAACTCGCCAAGTCGGCAGACCAGGCGCTCGGGGCAGTTGTCAGCGGAGGGCAGCTTCAGGTAATCATCGGCCCCAACGTCACCGAAGCTTACAACGACTTCCTTGACTTCACGGGAATCGAAGTCGGCGGCGGCACAGTTGCCGACGATGCCCAAACCGCCAAAGACCTTGCAGAGAGCATCAAAAGCGGCAACACCGCCATGGGTTTGATCGAGAAATTCGGAAACGTCTCCGCACAGGTATTCATGCCCATCGTTCCGGCACTCATCGTTGGCGGACTCATTCTTTCGATCAAGAATCTCTTGGTCAATTATTGCGGATTGAGCACCGATAGCGGAACCGCCCAGGTCCTGCTGGCGATTTTCAGCGCTTCGTTTAGCTTCCTGCCCGTTTATCTTGGCTACCAGCTCGCCGCCGTCATGAAGATGCAGCCCATCATGGGCGCATTGCTGGGCGCAATCATGATCAGCTCGTCCATTAGCGGCGCCGAGGGCCTCGACTTTCTTGGAATTCCCATCCCGACGAACGACTACTCGAGCACGGTAGTACCCATCGTACTGGGCGTCGTGTTCATGTACTTTGTCGATCGCGGACTTCAGAAGATCATTCCCGACGTTACCAAACTGTTCTTGAAGCCGCTGCTCACCATGGTCATCGTCGTGCCCGTCGAGCTGATTATCCTTGGCCCCGCTGGCAGCATGATGGGCTACGCGCTGAGCGATGCCGTCACGTGGCTTATGGACAACGTGGCATTTATCGCTACTCCGATCCTGGCAGCCCTTAACCCCTATTTCGTCATGCTCGGTCTCGATAAGGCTTACATCGCAATCGAAGTTACGAGCCTGGCGCAGCTCGGTTGGGCACCCATTATCTTTGGATTCATCTCGAACCTCTGCATTGGCGGCACGAGCCTCGCCCTGGCAACTGCCATGAAGGGAAACAAGGAGAAGAGGGGTATGGTCACCACGGTTGCCGTCACCGCACTCTGTGGCGTAACCGAGCCCGCGTTCTACGGTTGCCTCATCGAGCGTCCCCGCCTGCTTGTCGGCACGGCAATCGGCGCGCTCTGCGCTGGACTCCCTGCAGGCATCTTTGTTCTGAAGGAGTATGTTGCTGAAGCATGTCCCGGCCTTCTTTCGGCGCTCATCTTTATCGCTCCCGACGGATCCATGGGCAACTTCGTGCTGGCATGTGTCGTCGCCGCCATCGCCATCGTCGTCTCGTTCATCGCTGCGCGCGTGATTATCAAGAAGAACCCCAACTATATTGAGTAGAGGCTTATCGTTTGCATCTGGAACATCCTTGGCAGGCCATTAGCAAGCATCAGAGAAGCCTCTTAGGAACTCGATTAATCCGTTCAGATTCCTAAGACACAAACGGCTCCCGATTTCACAATGAGATCGGGAGCCGTTTTTCTGAAGCCGGCGATAGGTAATCGGTATTAACCCTAGACCCCTATCCAATCTAATGTTAGCGTCGGAATAATTTAGCCAAATATAGTCGGCCGAGATTGACCAATCCCGGCCGACCCATTTTAGCCAACACGCCCGCATCTATGACTTTCCTATCGCTTCCCTACATCCCCTCGGGCTGGATCCCCCTCACCTTCACCGCCTGGGGGACGGCCTCCACCGAGTAGGTGTCGAGCCCCCTGCCGCGGTAGCTCGGGCCCCGCATCACGAACACCGACGCCTTGTCGAACAGCCTGTCGAGGGCGCAGAGGAGCGTGTCGTCGCCCGTGAAGAACTCATCCCACCCGCTCGGGGCGATGTTACTCGTAAGGACCATCGCGTTCGGCCCCTCCTTCTCGTAGCGCCTGTCGACGACATCGAAGAACAGGTCGGTGCACGGCCTGTCGTAGACGCATCTCCCCACCTCGTCCACGATGAGGCACGACGGCTTGACGAGCGAGGAGACGACCCGCGAGGTGTTTCCCCGCTGGACGGCCTTCTGGAACCTGTCCCTGAGCTCGGTCGCCTTTATGTAGTAGGTCTTGAGCCCCCGCATGCAGCACTCGCGCCCGTAGGCCTGCGCGAGGTGCGTCTTCCCTATGCCGCCGGGCCCGACGAAGGCGACGTTGCGGTGCGCGTAGAGGTCGGCCAGCGACGGGAGCTTGCCCAGCGCGGCCGCGTCCCGGCCCTGGATCCTGGAGAAGTCGAAGCCCTCGAAGGTCTTGGGCTCGCGCCTGGGCAGCCTGCTCAGCCTCAGCAGCGTCTCGATGGAGGCGAGCCTCCTCTTCTCCGCAAGGTAGGAGAAGGTGGCGGCCACGGCGGCCATCTCCCCGTCGCCGAGGTCGAGGTCCGAGGCGAGGGTCGCGAGCTCCTCCGCCCCGACGGCGATCCCGAGCCTCGACGCGGCGTCGCTCGCGAGCTCGTAGGGGCTCGCCCCCGCGCCCGCCATCATTCGGCCCTCCCGAAGTCGAACCTCTCGAAACCGGGCTTCGCACGGGGCGGGGCGATCTGCTCGACCACGGTCCCGACCGGCTGGGTCGGCAGCTCCTCGGGCTGCGCCGGCGATGTCTCCCACTGGCCCTCGCACCAGCTGTCGGCGCCGGCGCCGACGGCGTGGGCGACGAGCTCGCGGGAGAGGTCGTCGCTGTATATGTGCACCACGCGCCCCTCCCGGCTCACCCTGCACTCGCGGCGGCCGTACCAGTAGGGCACGCCGTAGCGGTGCCCCTCGAAGCTCACGAAGCCGTCGAAGGAGATCTTCCGGCGCGGGCACAGGTACCGCTCGACCTCGGCCGTGACCTCGAGCGGCCTGGTGTTCGCCGAGCACGCCGCCTCGTGCTCGCGCATCGGGACGCATGCCGCCGGGCGCCGCCAACGGCCTCCCTGCTTGGCGCACCAGAGGGCGGCCTCCCGGTTGAGGGCGTCAAGGTCGGTAAAGGACCTTCCCGCGAGGAAGTTCCCCTTCACGAAGCGGACGAGCCTCTCCACCTTGCCCTTCGTATAGGGGTGGCGCGGCCTGCACAGCCTGGTGCGGAAGCCGACGACGCCCATGAACTCGGCGTAGTCGGCCTGCCAGACGGGCCGGCCGTCGGCATCGCGGCGGACGACCACGCTCTTCATGTTGTCGGTGAGCACGGTCGCGGGCACGCCCAGCGCCGAGAACGCGTGCAGCATCCCGATGAGGAGGTTCTCCTGGCGCGCGTTCGGGAAGAACTCGACGTGGGCGCTCCCGCAATGGTGGCAGACCATGGCGAAGCAGGCGATCCGCGCCCGCTCGCCGCCGGGGCGCTCGACCGCGACGAAGCCCCAGTCCATCTGGTAGGCCTCTCCGGGCGCCGTCCTGAAGCGCTGCCCGCGGCAGCCCTGCGGGGCCACCTGCCGCCTCTTCGCGGGCACGAGGTCCCGGTGCGCGGCGATATAGGTCTTCACCGTGGTGAGGCCGCCGGCGTAGCCCTGGCCGAGCAGCCGCTCGAATATCACCTGCGAGTTGGTGACGCCCTTCCGCAGGAGGTCGTCCACCAGGCCGGTGTGGCCGGCGAGCACGCCCGGCGCGGCCCTCCTCCCGCTGTTCCCGTGGGGCAGGGCCCTGAACCCGTGTGCCCTGACCGTCCTCGCACGGGAGCGGGTGAGCCCCGTCCTCCTGCAGAACTCCGCGAGGTTGCATGCCTGCGGGTCGAACCCGTCGCCCTCCTCCGCGGCCATCTCCCGGAGCGCCGCGTCTATAATCTCCTGTAGGTCATCGTGTCTCTCGTTCACCTCAATGGTCCTCCTAACGCCGGCGTGTTGGCACCACCAGCGTAGTGGCGGCGGGGAGGCACGGTGGCCATTATTCGGTGACCGGGATTGGTCAAAATAGTTTGACTATTAGCGGCTAAAATCGCCCGGCGCTAACACCGCATAGTACGAGTTGTACGCATAAGCATCTTGAAGTGCTGAGAACTCAACAGGATCGGTGTTGTAAGCACCCTGGAAGGCCTCCTGCGCAATACGGCCCAACTCGGTGAGCTGACCGTTCTCGTACATGGCATTGCTCGTGTTGGAAATCTCGCTGCCGCGATCAATCGCATCCTTGAGCATGCTGTATTTTTCGGGGCTGTAGTTGTAGACCTGCTTCATAAACGGAATGAGCGACCAGCGGCGGTCGAACTGGTAATAGCCCAACGCGTTATAGCCGTCACCGTACGAAAAGCCCTGGTTGTAGTTACCATGGCTCTCGTACTTGGTAAAGTACTTCATCTCGGGAGTCACGTTGACAAACGAAACGCCCTGGACCGACCTCAGCACGCCTGAGAAGGACTGCTGGGTGTAGAGACCCTTATCGATATCGGTGGCATCCGAGGCAACGCCCGGCGTGGGCTCCTCGGCAGCGGCGGGCGCGGGCGCGGTAACGGCGCCAAACGAAAGCGCCAGCGTCAGGCCCGCGACAATAGCAGAATGCTTGGGCTGCATAAGATCCTCCCTGCATTGGTATAGTTAAAGTGCAGTTTGCAAAGATAGAAATAAGTATTGCAGCTCGCCCGTTGTTGCACAACAACCCCTCGGTAAACGGCAACAACCCTCCGCGAAATCTTAAGGAATTAGACAAACTGGTCGTCGGGCGCCAACAGAAGCTCGCCGTAACGTTTCGTCAGCCCGTCTCTCAACTGACAGAAAGCGGGAATATAGACGTTCAAGATGCGCTGAATCAAATCTTGAGCGAGCTTGTTGTCGTAGATATGGACGTTCGTATTGCGGTCTCTGAGCATATCCAGCCAGGCTGCCTCATCAATAAAGTCGTAGAATCGGTAGGACTCCTTCAAGATGGCACGAGGAGACCCCGACGCGGCAAGCGTGGCGCCCTCATACTCGAGCAGACGCTTAAGGAGCTTCCAGCTCAGTTCAAATTGAAGATTGAACTTATTAATCAATCCACTCTGAACAAAATCATTGTTGAGATCCTGATTGGGCGCATCCTCAAGATTCGCCAAGGCGCTAACAAAGTTCTCATATTTTTTCATACAGAATCACACCATCCTTGGCAATCTCATCGAGCAATTGCTGCGATAGGGACTCGTCGAGATTGACGACATCTACATCTAAAAGAGTATCAAGATGTTCCTCGATCAAATATGAGAAACGGCCGAAATCCCGGCAACCTGCTACGGCGATGTCAATATCGCTCTTGGGCAAGTTGTCGCCTCGAGCACGAGAACCAAACAACACGACCTTCTCGGCGTCACATTCCCGAGCAAAAACTTCGATTTGCTTGTACACCTTGTCGAGAGATGCCATTTGCACCCCTACAGCTTAATGTCAAAGTTGATTTCGGGGACGGCGGCCAGGTCGGCCAACGTCACGCCGTCGACGTACTTTTCGATCACGTCGTCCAGGCCGCGCCAGAACTTGACGGTCGAGCACAAATCGCTGCGGGTGCAGCTGTTGTCGATGCCGTCGCACGCCACGGGCGCCGTGCTGCCCTCGACGGCGCGCAGGATGTCGCCGGCACGCACCTCGGCTGGATCCTTGGCCATCATGTAGCCGCCGCCCTTGCCGCGCACGCTCTTAAGCAGGCCCGCCTTCATAAGCGGACGAACCAGCTGCTCCAAATACTTTTGTGAGATATGCTCACGGTCGGCAACCTCGCGCAAGGCAATCTTGCCCTCGGCGTCGCCCAGCGCCGCGATATAGATCATCAGCCGGAGGGCATAGCGGCCCTTGGAAGAAATGAGCATACCTACCCTCCCATCGCATCTGGGACAACATAACCAGGTCTGTTTGTCCCAAATCTTAAGTAAGTGGGACAAACAAACCTTGTTATTTTGTCCCACATCTAGAAAAGTCGAGTGGATTAGTCGGGTTTTCCCTTGACTAACGCCGAACCCATAGTAACTTTATTCCGAGAAGATTCCTAGGGTTTAGTACACCTATGAGTACACCATATACAGAGAGGGACAGCATGAGCGCAAATCCGCTGCTTTCCATCGATGGTCTCACCGCCTCCGTGGACGAGAAGACCATCCTCCACAATGTCAACCTCAACGTCGCCGCCGGTGAGACCCACGTGCTGATGGGCCCCAACGGCGCCGGCAAGTCCACCCTCGGCCACCTGGTCATGGGCGACTCCGTCTATACCGTCAACGACGGCCGCATCGTCTTTGACGGCCAGGACATCACCGAGCTCACCACCGACAAGCGTTCGCGCGCCGGCCTGTTTCTGAGCTTCCAGGCCCCGGTCGAGATCCCGGGCGTGCCGCTGTCGAGCTTTTTGCGTGCCAGCATCGCTGGCCGCCCCGGCCTGGAGATGAAGGGCAAGGAGTTCCGCCGTCGCGTCAAGGAGCTCGCGGCCGAGCTCAACATGGACACCGCCTACCTCAACCGTGAGCTGGGCGTGGGCTTCTCGGGCGGCGAGAAAAAGAAGGTCGAGATGCTCCAGCTTCTGCTGCTGCAGCCCAAGCTCGCCATCCTGGACGAAACCGACTCCGGCCTGGACGTCGACGCCCTTTCCACCGTCAGCCACGGCATGGACGCCTACCGCAAGAGCTGCGACGGCTCCATGCTCATCATCACACACAACACGCGCATCTTGGAGCACCTGGATGTCGACCGCGTCCACGTTATGGTCAAGGGCCACATCGTGCGCGAGGACGACGCCTCGCTGATCCCCTGGATCGACAAGAACGGCTTTGAGACCTTCGAGCGCGAGGCCGCCGAGCAGCGCGCCCAGGCCGAGTCCGCCGTTGCCGAGCAGCAGGCGTAAAGGGGCGACGCAATGACCAAGAACCGCACCGAGGTCGCGGACATCGACCGCAGCCTCTACGACTTCACCTATGGCGAGGAGGGATTCGAGCGCCTCGACGCCGGCATCACGCCCGACATCGTGCGCGAGATCAGCGCCAAGAAGGACGAGCCGCAGTGGATGCTCGACCTGCGCTTAAAGTCCCTCGAGATCTTCAATCGTTTTCCCGACCCGACGTGGGGCCCCTCCATCGAGGGCCTGGACATGGACAACATCGTCACCTACGTCAAGCCCAACACCGACCAAAAGCACGACTGGGAGTCGGTGCCCGACGACATCAAGAGCACCTTTGAGCGCTTGGGCATCCCCGAGGCCGAGCGCAGCTACTTGGCGGGCGTCGGCGCGCAGTACGACTCCGAGCTCGTCTACCACAACATGCAGGACACCGCGTCCAAGATGGGCATCGTCTACTCCGGCATCGAGGAGGCCCTGCACGACCCGCAGTGGGAGCCGCTCATTCACGAGAAGTTTATGACGCTCATCCCGCCCACCGACCACAAGTTTGCGGCCCTGCACGGCGCCGTGTGGTCGGGCGGCTCGTTTGTCTACGTGCCCAAGGGCACCAAGCTCGATTTCCCGCTGCAGAGCTACTTCCGCCTCAACGCCAAGGGCGCCGGCCAGTTTGAGCACACGCTCATCATTGTCGAGGACGATGCCGACCTGCACTTTATCGAGGGCTGCTCCGCACCCAAGTACAACGTGGCCAACCTCCACGCCGGCGCTGTGGAGCTCTTTGTGGGCAAGCGCGCACACCTGCGCTACTCGACCATCGAGAACTGGTCCAAGAACATGTACAACCTCAACACCAAGCGTGCGCGCGTGGACGAGGACGGCGACATCGAGTGGATCAGTGGCTCCTTCGGCAGCCACGTGGGCTACCTCTACCCCATGAGCGTGCTCAACGGCCGCCACGCCCGCTCGAGCTTTACCGGCATCACCTTTGCCGGCGCCGGGCAGAACCTCGACACCGGCTGTAAGGTCGTGCTCAACGCGCCCGAGACCTCGGCAACTGTCGAGACCAAGGGCATCTCCAAGAGCGGCGGCATCCAGACGTTCCGCAGCTCTATCGTGGCGACACCCAAGGCCGAGGGCTCCAAGGCAACCGTGAGCTGCCAGTCGCTGATGCTCGACGACCAAAGCCGCTCCGACACTATTCCGGCCATGGACATCCGCGCCAAGAACGTCGACATCGGCCACGAGGCCACCATCGGCCGCATCGGCGACGATAAGGTGTTCTACCTGATGAGCCGCGGTATCTCGGAGGAAGAAGCCCGTACCATGATCGTCAACGGCTTTGCCAACCCGGTCTCCAAGGAGCTGCCGCTGGAGTACGCCGTCGAGATGAACAACCTGATCAAGCTCGAGATGGAAGGAGCGATCGGATAATGAAACAGACCACGAACACCGCTGCTACCACCCTTGAGCAGGTCAATGCGATGCCGGCTGCCACTTGGGGTTGGCTCAAGATGAACCAGACCAAGCTCGAGCTTTCGGACGAGCTTGCTACCGCCCCCGCCGAGGCCGTTGAGGTCGAGGGCCTGGACGAGCAGTTTGCCGGCTCGACCGACGCGTTCGACGCCGCCATGGACGCCATGGCCGAGCGCTTCCCCGAGCGCCGCGCCTCCGCGCCCGGCGATGCCGCCGACCGCGCCCGCATCACGCCCGAGACCGAGCTTGACGTGCCCGCCACCTCCATCTACCAGGCCGGTGCCATCGAGCTCGAGGAGGAGCTCTCCCCTGCTGAAGCCTTCGAGACCGGCATGGGCGAGGCTGCCTACACCTACTTGGCCGACCACGCCACCAAGCGCATCGTCATCGATGTGCCCGCATACCAGCACGCCACGGTTACCGTGCGCGTGAGTGGCGTCGACACTGCCGCGGCCATCGCCGCCATCGATGTCGTCGCCCGTCCGCAGGCAACGCTCGACCTGCGCATAGCCCTGGACTCCCCCGTTGCCGGCCAAGGCGTCGTGGGCTCCGTGCTACGCGTGTGCGCCCACGAGTACGCCACCGTCAACGTGACCTGCACGCAGACGCTCGACGATAGCTGGATCGCGCTCGACGACACCGGCCTGTTCCTGGACGAGGGCGCGCGCGTCAACGTGCAGCACACCGTCCTGGGTGCCGGCGCCAGCGCCACCGGCCTTGCCGGCGACCTGCTGGGCGATACCGCCAAGGTCACCATCGATACTGACTACCTGGGCGCCCGCGAGCAGGTGCGCGACTTTAACTACGAGCTGCGCCACCGCGGTCGCAAGACCGAGTGCGAGATCGACGCCAACGGCGTACTGACCGGCACGTCCAAGAAGGTCTACCGCGGCACCATCGACCTCGTGCACGGCTGCAAGGGTGCAACCGGCACCGAGCGCGAGACGGTGCTTTTGGCCAACAAGGGCGTCGACAACAAGACCGTTCCCGTCATTCTCTGCGACGAGGACGACGTCGCCGGCAACCACGGCGCTACCATCGGCCACGTCCGCGACGAGCAGCTGTTCTATCTCGCCTGCCGCGGCCTTGACCAAAATGCCGCCGAGGACCTGTTCATCCGCGCCAAGCTGGAGGACGCCGCGCTTTCCGCGACCGACGAGCACACCCGCGCCGCCGTCGTCCGCTTGGGCAACAACCTGATCGACAACTTTGAAGAGGAGCTCGCATGATCGACACCGAGCACGTTAAATGCGATACCTGCACCGCCCCCGAGCCCATGGAGCTCGACGCCAGCGACGAGGCTTCGCGCGGCTGGCCCACCGTAGACATCGAGACCAACCCCTACAAGGCGCAGTTCCCGCTCTTCCAGCAGCACCCCGAGATCGCCTTCCTCGATAGCGCCGCCACCGCGCAGCGCCCTGCCTGTGTGCTCGACGCCGAGCGCGACTTCTATCAGCGCATGAACGCCAACCCCCTGCGCGGCCTGTACTCGCTTTCCGTCGAGGCAACCGACGCCATCGCGAAGGTCCGCCAGCAGATCGCCGACCTCATCGGCGCCTCACAGGCCAACGAGATCGTCTTCACCCGCAACACGAGCGAGTCGCTCAACCTGGTCGCCAAGAGCTTTGCACCCACGGTGCTCGAGCCCGGTGACGAGGTCGTCATCACCATCATGGAGCACCACTCCAACCTAATCCCGTGGCAGCAGGTCTGCCGCGAAACCGGCGCCAAGCTCGTCTACCTCTACCCCACCAAGACCGGCCAGCTCACCACCGAGGAGGTTCTTACCAAGGTTGGTCCCAAGACCAAAATTCTGGCCGTGGGTCAGGTTTCTAACGTGCTGGGCGTCGAGAACCCGGTCAAGAACCTCGGCAAGCTCGTCCATAAGTACGGCGGCTATCTGGTCGTCGACGGCGCGCAGTCGCTGCCGCACATGCCGGTCGATGTGGCCGACCTGGGAGCCGACTTCTTTGCCTTTAGCGCACACAAGGCCATGGGCCCCATGGGCATCGGCGTGCTGTGGGGCAAGATGGACCTGCTCAACGCCATGCCGCCCATGCTCACCGGCGGCGAAATGATCGACTCTGTCACCGAGCAGGACGCCGTCTGGGCGCCCGTCCCCGAGAAGTTCGAGGCCGGCACGCAGGACGCCGCCGGCATCTTCGCCACGGGCGCGGCACTCGACTACCTGGTCAACACGGTGGGTTACGAGAACATTCAGGCCCGCGAGCAGGCACTCGTCCACTACCTGATGGGCGAACTCATGCAGCTCGACTTTGTCCAGATCATCGGCTCCATCTATTGGGACAACCACCACGGCGTCGTGAGCTTTAACGTCAAGGGCATCCACCCGCACGACGTCGCGAGCATCATGGACATGGACGGCGTCTGCATCCGCGCCGGCCACCACTGCGCGCAGCCGCTGCTTACCTGGCTGGGCGTCGAGAACCTTGCCTGCTGCCGCGCCAGCGTGGCCTTCTACAACGACAAGGCCGACATCGACAAGTTCATCGCCGGCCTGCATCACGTTTGGAGCACGTTCAATGGGTAATCTGTACACCTCCACCACATTTATGGAGCACAACTCGCACCCCGACTACAAGTACGAGATGGATGCTCCCACGCACGAGCACGACGGCATCAACCCCAGCTGCGGAGACGAGCTCACTCTGCAGCTGCGTGTCGAGAACAACGTGATTGAGGAGGCCTCCTTTACCGGCCACGGCTGCGCCATCAGCCAGGCCAGTGCCGACATCATGGCCGATCTCATCACCGGCGAGACCGTCGAGGAAGCTCGCCGCCTGGCAGAGCTCTTCCTCGCCATGATCCGCGGCGAGAAGCTCTCCGAGGAGGACCTGGAAGACCTGGACGAAGCCGCCCAGCTCCAGGACATCTCGCACATGCCCGCCCGCGTCAAATGCGCCGAGCTCGCCTGGCGCACCCTCGACGGCATGCTCGAGGGGCAAGCTAACCAGTAGCGTATGCTCCGAATCCAAGGTTTTTGATTGCCGAGCCGCCCAATACGGGCGGCTCTGTTTTCCTAATGAGCACGAACACACAAAATCAGCGCGCCCGGCGCCCCGTCTGTCATTTACCACACGGCCAGACGCGAACACGGGCGTTTTCCACAGCACCAAAGGCCTGCGGCAGGGCCCCGGGCCCGCCAAGCAATGCGCCAAGCCCCGTTCTGCTGAGCTCCGACTCGCTTCGCGCCTGCCGCAGACGGGTCCCATAGGGTGCGACGTGCATTTTTGCGAGTATTCAGCACGCCAAGCTGTATGTATACGCATCGAAAGCGTTAATCAACGTCTCCAGGCGCATATATATTGTGTTTTAGAACAAGCATCGCGGTCTCAGGGATCACATACATGCGCTTCGGAGGCGGATCGGAAGGCATAAATAGCTTCGGGACCCGTATGTTGCAAGATTGCGGCAGTGCCGACAGCACCACGATGCTGAAAACTCCGTTTTTTGCACGGCGCAGACGGGGGTAGGCACGGGCAAACCCGGACTGAGCTGTTATTTTATGCAAGATGACGATTGTTCTATGCATATTAAGAAGTGCAGTTACCGTACCAAGCTTTTGAACGCTGGTTGCGGCGTATGGACGACCCCAACTGCGGTGAACAGGCGACCTTACATCACGTTTCCGCCAGCCCGCATCGCCGTTCGCGCGCGGGCGCGCACGATACGAGAGACGGTACTTTTGCCAATCCCGGTATACCGCTCAATCTGGCGCACCGTAAGGCCGGCATTGCTCAATCCAACAATAACGGTATCGCGCTGCGCCGGCGGTGCAGTTTTAACCACATTGAGCGGAACCCCGAGGCTCTTCGCCATCTTGTCGGCAAAGGCGTGGCGTTCCCACTCTGTCTCTTTCATATCGCGCAGCGCCGGTTCGCCGCCGTCGGGCGTCGAAAGCGAATAGGCAATAAAGCCCTCGGCAGAACCAAAAAGCTCAAGCACGCAAGAAGGATCAGAAAATCCCCTCGCGACATCGGCCGCGTCACCGTCGTAAGCGCACAAATGCTCCGGAAAGCTGCTCCAGGGATAACGCTCAATGAGACTGATGCCCGCCTCCTGCGGATCGGCGTGAACGGAGCGAATAGCCTCCATCACCTGCCAGTCGGTATCGAGCGAGCGCCGGTCAAAACGGTTCTGGAACAGATGCCCTGTGCGCCCCGTGCGTTTATTGAACCGCCGCGCGTACGTCAAAAGCAGCCGGTGCATCGCCGCGCTCATCGCGTCCTCGTAATCTGCAAGCACCAAATGCACGTGATTGCCCATAAGGCACCAGGCGATAACCGTCACGCCCGCCTTGCGGCAGCACTCACGCATCAGCTCCAAGAACTCCCACCGGTCTTCATCGCCCTCAAAGATGAGCTGCTTGCCCGTACCGCGGGCACAGACATGGTAAAAGCCGGTAACCGTTCTCCAAACGCGCTGCATGGCGCTCCCTTCGCCGGGATCTGCTTGCCATCCAATACAGCACGATTGAAGCGTGCCATCAAAACATTCACGCAAAACAATACACTCGCGCGGCCAAAGGCAGTAAACAGGCGGCGAACGGCACCGTTGCAACAGGTCAACCCCTGCAACGCTTACAAAAGCTGACCAAAAGCTTGCCCAAGACGGACCCCCTCTACGGAAGTGCACGACCACAGAATATAGAGTTAAACCGTTTCAATTGAAAGTTCCGCGCATCTCGCTACGAAAACTGAGCCGTTCGCCGAATATTCCGTGCATTTCGCGGTATTATAGGGGCTGCATGTCATGTCCCTTTCGAAGGGTCGCCCGGCAATCGCCAGCCACGACCCCCAGACGGGACGCCAACACGATAGAGAGGAGAGGCATGCAGTACTCACAGGAAGTGGAGAACATGTGCCCCGTTGCCAAGGGTGCATACCACGGCCCCGCACCCATCCCCGAGGAGGGCAAGTGGGTCCAGGCTAAGGAGATTTCCGACATCTCCGGTCTTACGCACGGTGTGGGTTGGTGCGCACCTCAGCAGGGCGCCTGCAAGCTCACGCTGAACGTCAAGGACGGCATCATCGAGGAGGCCCTCGTTGAGACCATCGGCTGCTCGGGCATGACCCACTCTGCCGCCATGGCTTCCGAGATCCTTCCCGGTAAGACCATCCTCGAGGCCCTCAACACCGACCTCGTCTGCGACGCCATCAACGTTGCTATGCGCGAGATCTTCCTGCAGATCGTTTACGGCCGCAGCCAGACCGCGTTCTCCGAGGGCGGCCTGCCCGTGGGCGCCTCCCTCGACGACCTCGGCAAGGGCCTTCGCTCTCAGGTCGGCACCATGTTCGGCACCAAGGCCAAGGGCGCTCGTTACCTCGAGCTCGCTCAGGGCTACGTCACCCGCATGGCTCTCAACGACAAGAACGAGATCATCGCGTTCGAGTTCCTGAACCTCGGCAAGTTCACCGACGCCGTCAAGGCCGGCAAGACCCCCGAGGAGGCCATCGCTGGCGCTATGGGCCACTATGGTCAGTGGGAGAACGCTGCCAAGTACATCGACCCGCGCACCGACGAGGAGACTCACTCCGTCGCCAGCGTGTTCCCGGTTCACGAGTAGAAAGGGAGGGAAATAACTATGACTGTTACGTTCGAAGGTTACGAGCGCCGCGCTGACAAGATCAACAAGTGCCTCGCCGACAACGGCATCGCCTCCCTCGAGGAAGCTCTGCAGATCTGCACCGACAAGGGCTTCAACCCGCGTGAGATCGTCAACAACACCCAGTCCATCGCCTTCCAGAACGCCGAGTGGGCCTACACCCTCGGTTGCGCTCTCGCTGTCAAGCGTGGCGCCAAGTCTGCTTCTGAGGCTGCCGCCATCATCGGCGAGGGCATCCAGGCCTTCACCGTTCCCGGCTCCGTCGCCGAGGACCGCAAGGTCGGTCTGGGCCACGGCAACCTGGGCGCTATGCTGCTCTCCGACGACACCGAGTGCTTCGCCTTCCTGGCCGGCCACGAGTCCTTCGCCGCCGCTGAGGGCGCTATCGGCCTGGCTCTGAACGCCAACAAGGCTCGCAAGAA